>CAYHOR010000104.1:0-3369 GCA_964358235.1 Candidatus Woesearchaeota archaeon | reverse complement strand
CTTGTTCTTTTGAGAATATAATTTCTTTATTTGAAGTTATCAGATTTGTATCATGTGAGACTTTAATAGTATTTGCAAAGCTTACTGTGTAAGAAGATTTTATAGGATAAGTATAAGTAATTCCACCTGGTGCAGAGAGTAAAGATTCTGAAAGCAGTTGCAAATCTTGTTGAGTGTATATTGAGTTGATCTTTGAGATGGAGTCAAAGTTTACTGCAGAGTTTACAAGTATGCCTGCAATAAGGATACCTAGTATAATTTCTATTGTAAAATATAATTGAAGCTCTTCTCCTCTTTTATTCATAAGGATTTAATGGGTTGTGAGTTTAAATAAATTTTGTTAGCAAAATTAATAAAGAAAGAATGAATTGTTAATTAATTATGAAAACTGTTGGAATCATTGGAGGACTTGGGCCAGAAACAACTTCAGAGTTTTACTTAGATATTGTTTTTTCATGCCAAAGTAAAAACAAAACTCATAGACCTGGCATAATAATATCTAGTGTTCCATTGCCTTATGAGATTGAAGAAGATGCTATTTCTAAAAATATTGGAATTGAAAGAATACCTCCTTTTTTAGTTGCAGAAGCAAAGAGATTAGAAAAAGCTGGTGCTGATTTTATTGTAATGCCTTGTAATTCTCTTCATGTATTTATCAAAGAAATAAGAAAAGCTGTAAAAATTCCTGTTTTGAGCATTGTCGAAGAGACTGTAAAATTCTTAAAGAAAAATAAATACAAGAAAGTAGGAATAGTTTCTACATCTGCAACAATTCAGAATAAGTTATACGAAACTGCTTTTAAAGAAAATAATATTGCTTATGAAACCCCTAATGATTTACAACAAGCAAAAATGGGAAAATTTATTTATAACTTAGTTATGGGACAACAGAAAAATAGTGATAGAGAAGAACTTATTAAAATTATTAATGATTTTGAAAAGAAAAACGTGGATTGTGTTATATTAGCTTGCACAGATTTGCAATTATTGATTCCTAAACATCCTAATTTGAAAATATTTGATACTATGAAAATATTAGCAGATGCAACAGTTGATAAAATATTATAATCTACCTTCAATAAGTCCGACATTCTTTAATTAAGGTCAGCTCAACATTTTTTTTGATATTATCTTATTATTTCATTCATGATAATATTAATTTTTCTTTTGAAAAATGGGATATAATTAATTTGAGTTTGTCAAGGTGACTATGATTGATTAATGTAAATAAGTCCGTAAATTTATAAATAGTGAAAATTTAGTTTATTCATATAAATTAATTAAATAAAATGGACAACAAAAAATTAGGTTTAATTATTATTGGAATTAGCATAATCTTAATCTTATTTGTTTTATTACTTGAAAGTCAATTAAGGCAATTACAAATAAATTCATGTATAGACTTATGTACAGAATTATGCAGAGAACAAGATTCTCATTATATTATATATGGTAGTATTGCAATAATATTCAGTACATTAAGTTTAGGCATTTATTTGTTATTCTTTGAAAAATCTTATCAAACCCTTGTAAGTAAACTTAAAGAAGATTCAAGCATCAAATCTGAGATTGAAAAATTTAATTTGATACTTTTAGGTTTAAATAAAGATGAAAAAAAAATACTTGTAGCTGTGAAAGACCAAGATGGAATTACTCAACATACCTTGGGATTAAGAACAGATATGCATAAATCAAAATTAAGTGTAATTGTTAGTATGTTGGAACAAAAAGGGCTTGTAAAAAAAGAAAAATTAGGTAAAACTAATCAAATATTCCTTAAAATTAATTTAAAAAACCCCCAAAAGTAAATTGAGGTTATAAACCGTCTAAAGCTCAAATTCTTAATTTAAAGACTGTTTTTAACTAATAGTTTGGATGCTAAATTATTAATAAACAAAATGTTTAATAAAAATAAAAACAGAATTATCTTATTTCTGTGGGAAGTAATATTAAAACGAGGGAAAAATGGAAGAGAATGAATATAATAAAAACACAATAAAAAAACTGAGAATATGGCAGACCTCTGCATCAGTATTAGCTGTTTTATTAATTATAGCAGTTACTACTGGAGGCTTTGGATTTGGAACAAATAACAAAATTACAGGAAATGCAGTTGCTGATTCAGCAACAGAAAAAACCCAGCAAGAGATTACAAAAACAGACAAACCTAATGTAGAGTTATTTGTAATGTCTTATTGTCCATATGGAACACAAATAGAAAAAGGAATAATCCCAGTAGTAAATGCTCTTAAAGATAGTATAGATTTTGAAATAAAATTTGTTAATTATGCAATGCATCCTTCACAAGGAGAAGTTGAAGAAAATTTAAGGCAATATTGTATACAAAGAGATTACAAAGAAAAGTATCTAAATTATTTAAGCAAATTCTTGAAAACAGGTAGTTACGAAGAAGCATTTAGTTCAATTGGACTTAATGAAGAAGATATAAGTGATTGTGAAGAAGAAACTGATAAAGAATTTGATATTACCAAAAATCTTGAAGACAAGTCTTCCTGGTCTGGTGGCAGATTCCCTCAATTTATGATACATGATGTCGATAACAGAAAATATGGAATTCAAGGTTCGCCAACTTTAGTCATAAATGGAGAAAAGGTACAATCTGGAAGAGATGCAGAAAGTCTTTTAAATATAATTTGTGAAGCTTTTACAAATGAACCTTCAGAATGCAATATAGATATGGCATCCTTTGGCACCCCCGCACCAGGTTTTGGATTTGAAACCCAAGGAGGTTCAGCAACTGCTGCTGGATGTGCGGTATAATTTTTTATTTTTTTATTTCTTGTAAATATTTAATTGCTATAAAGTAATTTTTAAAAATCACAGATAGTTATTTAATAATTTAAACAAATAATTTGTCTTCAGCATTACATACTTGTTTATCATTTAATTCTTCTGAAGTCAAGTAAACAATATTATCTTTTTTATATAAATAGTGTTCAACTGTTAATGGATCTGAAAATTCTAATGATGAAGACATCACATAGCTACTTTCTAACAAATAAACTGCAATAACATCTGTAAATTTAGAACTACCATAAACTGCAGGTGAAGATTCTAATACTGTTGAAGTTATAATATTTTTATTACTCCTATCATACAAATCAACTTTATCTTTATAAAAATTAATAGAATAACTTTCAGTCAAAAATGATAAATCTAATGGACAAGTACAATCATCTTGTGAAGAGATAAGACAAGTGTTATATAAATCTAAAAATTTAGTAAAACCTTCTGCGACTAATTGATGCTCTTCAGATACGCATTCTTCGGAATTACAAAATCTTATAATAGAATCATCTTTTTTGAAGTAAACTGAAGTTAAGCCAGAGTCTGTTCCTTTAACAAAAA
>CAYHOR010000103.1:1110-3384 GCA_964358235.1 Candidatus Woesearchaeota archaeon | reverse complement strand
ATTTTAATGAACTGGCCTGAAATAAAAGGCCCATTGCAAAAAAAACTTTCTTTTAATGAGAAATTAACTTGGACTTTAATAACTCTTGTTGCATTCTTTTTATTAGGGATTATTCCTTTGTATGGACTAGGAGAAAACTCTTTAGCACAATTTGAATTTTTATCAATTATTTTAGGAGCTAGTTTTGGTTCTATAATTTCTTTAGGTATTGGACCATTAGTTACTGGTTCAATTGTTTTGCAATTATTGAATGGTTCTGGATTAGTTAAATTTGATTTAACAACACATGAAGGAAAAAGAAGATATCAAGGCATTCAAAAATTAATGTCTGTATTTTTTATCGTCTTTGAAGCTATGATTTATGTTTTTATGGGTGGTTTATCACCTTCAGCATTATTAGATCCAAGCCAATTTAGAATTATGGAATTTGTTTTAGTTGGTCAATTGATTATTGGAGGATTATTAATTATGTTTATGGATGAGATTATTAACAAGTGGGGATTTGGTTCTGGGATTTCATTGTTCATAGCAGCTAATGTTTCTGCTGAAGTTTTTATTAGAGCATTCAGTCCATTAACTACTGCTGGAACTTGGGCTTTTGGCAGCAGTCAGGATCCAATTGGTAAAGTTTGGGTATTAATAACATCATTAGCAAATCAAAATCCAACAGGAGCAATATTAGCTTTATCAGCAATACTTGCAACATTGTTAATTTTTTTTATGGCTGTTTTTGTACAAGCTATGAAAGTTGAAATTCCTTTATCATTTGGAAGAATTAGAGGACATGGTATAAGATGGCCTTTACATTTTTTGTATACTTCAAACATTCCAGTTATTTTAATGGCAGCTTTACTTGCTAATGTTCAATTACTTGCTAGATTATTTGAGAAATGGGGACATCCAATTTTAGGAACTTATTCAAGTTCTAGTCCAGCATCAGGATTTGTTTTATGGATAACACCAACAAATATTATTCAAGCATTAATAACAGGAACTTTTACAGGATCAATATTGTTATATTCATTAGTTTACATATTTTTTATGGTTGGTGGAGCTATTGTTTTCAGTTTATTTTGGGTTCAAACATCTGGAATGGATGCAGGAGCTCAAGCCAAAAATATTTTAGCTTCAGGTTTACAAATTCCTGGGTTCAGAAGAGATCAGAGAGTTCTTGAAGCAATATTAGAAAGATATATTTTACCATTAACAATCATGGGTGGAGCTACTGTTGGTTTCTTAGCTGCAGGAGCAGATTTACTTGGAGCTTTGACTAATGGAACTGGAATTTTATTAGCAGTTATGATTATTTACAAATTATATGAAGATATTGCTAATCATCATATGATGGATATGCATCCTATGCTTAGAAAAGCTATGGGCGGCGGGCAATGAGTTTTACTTCGATATTGGATCCTATATTTAATCCATTAATGAATTTTATTCCTAATCCTTGGAATTTAATTTTTATTAGTTTTATATTAACCTTGATTATAACTATTGTATACAAATATGTTACCAAACAAAAATTAATGAAAGAATTGAAAGATGATATGAAGAGTATGCAAGAGGATATGAAAAAATACAAAGACAATCCTACACAAATGTTAGATTTACAAAAAAAAGTTATGGAAAAAAATCTTAAGTATATGTTAGAAAGTTTGAAACCTACTTTAGTTACTATGATTCCAATGTTGTTAATTTTTAATTGGCTAAGAATTTATTATACCAATTTAGGAGATATTTCTGTTTTATTTGGACTAGGATGGATTTGGATATATATTATATTCTCAATTATATTTAGTATTGCTTTAAGAAAATTGTTAAAAGTTTACTAAATTAAAGTAAATTCTTTTGCAATTTTTTCTAATAATAAAAGTTCTTTTACAGTTTCAGGAATATTAGGTATCTTTGGTTCAAAGTCTTTTAAATTATCAATATTTACCCATTGATATTCTGAATATTCATCATTTAAATTGATTTCTCCTTTTTCGTAAATTGCCAAATAATGTGGAAGAATCATTGAATTTCCATCTTTTTTTCTAAATAATAAATTTAAACTAAACTGAGTATAAATTTTTATTTTAAAATTCTCACCAACTTCCTCATCCTTTTCTCTTTTTAAACCAGCAATTATAGAAGTATCTGTAGTTTCCATTTTTCCACCAATAAATGAGAAAATGCTATCATAATATGCTTCCCCTTTTCTCTTACAAAGAAGAACTTCAGTTTTATCTTTTGATAGTTACCACCGGTTCGGGATTAGGTTTGCTCGGA
>CAYHOR010000103.1:0-1100 GCA_964358235.1 Candidatus Woesearchaeota archaeon | reverse complement strand
ATATTGAAAGTTATATTTTTCCATAAAAATATAGAAATTTAATATTATATAATCTTTCTGCTTTTTAGTCGGAAAAAGTAAACATTTATAAATACCTATTTTTTCTTCTGGGATATGGCTTTAAAACATATAAATAGGTCTTTTAGAAAAGTTAAAGTAAAATTAGCAAGTAGAGTTACAACTCAATTCAGGAAGAGAAATCCTGCAAAAGCTCAGTGTGGAGATTGTGGAAAAGAATTACATGGTGTTCCAAGAGCAAGACCAGTTGAGATGCAAAATATGCCTAAGAGTATGAAAAGACCAGAAAGACCATATGGTGGGGTTTTATGTTCCAGCTGTATGAGAAAAAGAATGATTGCCAAAGCTAGGGCATGAATCTCTTTTTGTAGCAAAAGAAATCTTTATGGTGACATGAAGATAGATAAAACAATAAGGAGAGTAAAAAAATGTTTGAAGTAGGAAAAGTTTGTATGAAGATTGCTGGTAGAGATGCTGGTAAGTTAGCAGTTATCGTTGAAATTCTAGATGAACCTTATGTAATGATTGATGGTGAAGTCAGAAGAAGAAAATGTAATATTCTACACTTAGAACCAATTGAAAGAAAGGTTGATATCAAGAAAGGCGCTACCCATACTGATGTTGTTAAAGCTCTAGGAATCAAAGAAGAGAAGAAGAAAAAAATTAAAAAAGAAAAGACTTTGAGACCAAGAAGTATTAAAGTAAAAAAAGTTCATGATAAACCAAAAACTAAGACTGAGAAGAAATGAATAATCCTGAAGAATTAAAAGAAGTTGTGGGGCATATACAGCAACAATTACAAATGTTACAGAATCAATTAGGAGAATTAGATTCAGTTAAAGATGCTTTAATTGAATTTGATAAAGCTAAAAATGGTGATGAAGTTTTAGTTCCTTTGGGTGCAGGGATTTTCATCAAAGCTTCTGTGAAAGAACAAAATAAGGTTATTCTAAATGTCGGTGCTTCTACAGCAGTAGAGAAGAGTGTTAGTGAGTCTATTTTGTTAGTTGAAAAACAAGTTGAAGAATTAAACAAGATTGAAGTATCTATGAATGAAGAGTTAGCTAAGATGTCACAACAGT
>CAYHOR010000102.1:0-3401 GCA_964358235.1 Candidatus Woesearchaeota archaeon | reverse complement strand
CAATAAAATCAAAGGATTTGATGAAAATAAAGTCTATCAAGAAGACAACATATTCCAAAGAAAAGCAAAACAGTATGGTGAATATGGCTGCATTAATCAATTCGGAATAGTTAACCTCAGAAGATTAGAAAAATTAGGTTATTTATCTCCAATAAAAATTTGGTTAAAAAGTTTAATAAAAAAGAATATAGATTATCCAATTATAAGATAGGTTTATCTTCAAATCTTCTTCTAATCTCTTCTCTATTCTTATCTTCTAACCATTTGTAAACATTGCCATGCGGAGCTCCTTCTAATAACATTTCAACAGCATGTCTAGCTATTGAAACATCCTCCACTTTTCCTATTACTCCAATAGTTTTTCCATAAACAGAAATATTAGTATGAGTTATTGATTCAATCATCTTTCTAGCTTTACCTTCTTGTCCAATAGTCCTGCCTTTTAATCTCATCATTTTTTTCTTAGAATTACCGCTATAATCACCAATATTTACTAATTCAAAATGATACTCTTCATTAAACAACTGTTCAGCAACTTCAGGATTAAATCCACGCCCAATAGCCTTTACAATGTTTAAAGTTTCTAAAACTGCAACACTATCCTCGCCAGAAATACTAACATCACCTTCACTAGAATCAATCTCAATTATTACATGGAGTTTTTCCTCTATTCGCTTCTTAACTTCTCCTTCTTTCCCAATTAGAACAGCAACCCTATCCATTGGAATCTTTAATTCTTGTACATCCATACTCTTTCAAACTCCTTCTTCTCATCTAATTTCAATCCAAACTTGTTAAAGTAAGTCACTATATTGTGAATATCTCTAATTAAATATCTTTGAACATTAGGATATCTTAAATCTAAGGCATGCGAAAAGTCAATCAAGACTGGCTCTTCATTATTATTGAGTATATTATACTCTGATATATCCGTATGTACCAACCCTGCAGTTTTTAACTTTATAACTTCTTTTATAAGCTTTTCGTAAAACTTTTTTGGATCATTTGGAGGTTGTTTAATCAATAAAGGAGCATCATAATATTCCATAATTAAAATATTCTTGAACACACTAAATGGCATTGGAGCATTAACCTCTTTTTCCCTAGCCCGCATTAAATTTCTAAACTCTTTTTTCGCCCATAAATATACAATAGTTAAATTAGTTCCTTTCATTCCAGAAAACCTTGGATCAGATTTCATATACTCATGCATCTTCTTGAAAGCAGCATCATTAGTCCTGTAAATCTTTGCAACTCTTTTTTCTTCACCAAGTTTAACTAAAAAAACATTACTTTCTTTTCCTGTAGAAATAGGTCCTTCAATATTATCAAAAAACCCCTGACCAGACATTTTAAATACGGCTCTCAATGTACTCTGATCGAATACATTTTCATATGCAATAAACTTTCCTTTAGACATAAAGAATAATAAAATACACTAATCTTTATAAAATTGTTTAAATTTTTAAATGAAATGGATAGTCAGTTAGAAACAATTTTTCAATTCTTTTCAGGATTATTACTTGTAGGAGGAATAACCTTAAACTATCAACTTGCAACATTTGGTAGTATTATTCCAATAATATTATCTATGTGGTTTTGGTTTCAAAGAAACATAAATAATCCTATTGAAGAACTTAAAGAAGATATTCAAGCATTTCAAAAAGATTTAAATACGAGAAAAGAATATGAAGAACTAAGATTAAAACTAGCAATTATAGAAAATGAAATTCACAAAAAGTAAAAAAGGAGCCTTAAATCCATTTGCATTTATTATTATTTTAGTAATTATTATTATAATAATATTATTTTTAAAACAAAAAGGTATTCTTTAGAACTCTTCTAAATCTACAGTAACTTCTTTTATGTAACCTTTTCTCTTCAACCACTCAACTTGAGAAGGTCTATACTTGTAAATAACATCTCCTTTATCTTCTCCGCCATACTCCCAAGGTTCTACTAAAACAGCATCATTTTCTCTGACCCATAAATTTCTTTTCATACTTCCAGGAATTCTACAAACTCTAATTTTGCCATCATAACAACGTACCCTCATTCTTCCATTGCCTAATCTAGCTTCAACAAGACCTATAGACTGAGCTCCTCTTGGCAGCTTAACCCTCATAATTTCTTGCTGTTGTTTTTGTTGCTTTAATTCTTCTTCTTTCTTCTTATTCATTAACCTAAAATAAAAATCTTGAATATATAAATGTTGCTTTAGCTAGGTTTTGTTAGATAATTCCTTAAAAACATAGAATTAGTAGTGAAAAACTTCTTTGGAGAAAAAGAAAGACTTATGAATCTAAAAAACAAGTAAAACATAATGAGATTAAATGTTGGAATGATTGAAGAATCCGAAATTATAGAACAAATATTAAAAGAAATCAAAAAAATTATTTACAATCTTAATGGAAGAAGATTCAAAATTACAGTCACATCTATAGATCCTGATACAGAAGGGACAATGCAATTTGAATGTCTGCAAAAAGAATTTATTTTTAAAATAATATTAACAAATGAAAAAGAAATAATCATAAACAAATAACAAACTCCCTTTTGGAAAAAACCTAAAATAAAATGTACTTCTATTTTTGATTTAAAATGTAAAATTATTTCTAATGATTCATTTACTACAAATAACTTACCATCATTAAAAGATATATCAATAATTAATAATACAGTTTCTTGGAATATTCCAATTATTTACATAACTACAATTACAACTGAAAATCTCAGTATTGATGAACAAACACAAATACTATTATTATCAATAGAAGAAAATAAGAATATACTCATAAATTCATTCATAGAGATTTTTAAAATCTATGAAAGAAATCAAAGATTTATAGAAATTGAAAAACACAAACAAGAGATTATATTTAACCATTCAAAAGATAATCTTCTATTAGCCGCAAAATAATTCAAACTCTTTAACTTTTATTAAAATCTCATTAGCCCCTTTAATCTTTGTCAAATCCAACCTCAACTTAGTGCTATTCCTATAACCTTTGCTAAACTGTATTATCAAATCTTTAAATCGAACATCACTGTAAATATTGTATTTCTTAGCTAATGTGGAATATTTCTCTAACAACTTTCTTTTCTCAGAAAAAGAAATATCTTCTAACAATTTCCCAGTCTTGAAATAATAATTAATCTTCTTAAAAATAAACGGATCTTTCATAGCTGCTCTTCCAATCATAACATAATCACACTTAGTATAATTTAACATTCTTTCAGCATCTAACTCAGAATTAATATCACCATTTCCAATGACAGGAATAGAAACTAACTCTTTTATTTTACGAATATAATCCCAATCAGCTTTGCCAGAATAACCCTGTTCCTGCGTTCTTGGATGAACTGCAATTGCACAACATCCAGTTTTCTCAGCAATCTTG
>CAYHOR010000101.1:0-3429 GCA_964358235.1 Candidatus Woesearchaeota archaeon | reverse complement strand
AAATGGAAAATCAAATATAAAAGAAAAAAGTTATTGTTAATAGATTAACCTTATATCTTTTAATATGTTATTTAGTTAATATATTAATTTTTAGTATTTCTGCTTTTACTTATTAATTTTAGTTTTAATTTTTTTTTTAATAGCAACTAATGTTGTTTTATCTGGAATATACTCTTTAACATTGTTTACTATTTTTTCTTTAAGTTCTTTTCTTCTTTGTGAAGCTATTTCAGAATGTTCATCTTCAATGTAATTAATTTGTCTAATATAACCTCTAATGGTAGCCATTTCTACAATTTTTTTTGACATCTTAAGATAATTATAGTAACCTTGGACTTTTCCAATCTTTTCATATTGATGAACTGTATCAAGATTTTTACAATATATTGTTTTTATCTTTTTGTTCTTATTCATATAATTAAGATTAAGGATTATTTCTAACAGGTAACCACTATTTTCAGGGATTTCTATTTCATTAAAATCTTTTCTCCAAAAAGTTCTTTCTCCGCCAAAAAATCTTGCACCATTTGTCCAACCCCAAATTGCATTTCTATCACCTTGTCTATCTAATATTGTCATATCATATTCTTTATTTATAACTTTGATAATCATTTTATTAATATTTTCATGTGTTAAATTAATTAAATCTGCATCGATTAATACTATAAGTTTTCCTTTACTTTCTTTTATTCCTGTGAGTACAGCAGCAGTTTTTCCTAAATTGGTTTTATGCTGAATTAATTTTACTTTATCATATTTTTGAATGATATTTGAAGTTTTATCTCTAGAACCATCATCGATAACTATTATTTCATCAAAATCTGAATAAGTTGTTATCACATCTAAGACTTTAGCAATGTTCTTTTCTTCGTTCCATGCTGCAATTATACAAGATATTGTAATGTTATCTTTCATAATAGATAAGATTTTTTTATAAATCTATAAATCTTTCTTTTGTATTATCCTTAAACTATTTCTTGAGGCTGAAATTCTTTTTATCACAGACTAAGTTGGTTTACAGTTTAGAATAGTAAAAGAAATACAAAATCAAAGTTTTTTGTGTTTTATTAATAAAAAAGTTAAAGCTGTTGTTTGAATAATAGAAAGGAAAGGTTTTGATATTTTTTTACTCTTTGATAAATTTTTAAGATAATTATAAAATATTGTAACGTAATAGTAACAAAAGGTTTATAAAGAATTCTATTTCTAATTTTATTGCCTTATTGAACAAGGTTAGAGATAACACCTTGAATTTATTCTAAAAACTCTTTAGGTATGAAAAGAAAAAAACGATTAGAACGTAATAGTAATAGTAAAACTCTTAGAATTAGCACTACTGGTGGAGTTATTTTTGCTAATAGTAAAGAAGAATTTCATATTTATGTAGGGAATGCTTTTATCCCAACTAACAATATTAGAGAAGGAGATAAATTAGATTTTGTTAGAGGGGGAATTAATCCTCAAGGTGGTGTTTCTTTAGATGATGTACATCTTACTCTAATGGAACAATTTGAAGTTTATAGAAATGCTCATGATAAACTTCATACTATTTATAATGGAAGAGAAATTCCTTTATTTCAAGAATTATTTGTTAAAGCAGTAGCCAAGTTTTCTTCTGATTCTGATTTAGAAACTAAATTACTTTCAGGGGAAGATCTTTCTAAGGAAGATAGAAGAACTGCTCTTGAGTGGGCTAGAGAATTAGTTAGAGATTTTAATAGAGATGGGGAATATGCTGATTCTACTTTATATGGGTGGTTGAAAGGAGAAGTTCTTGCTCCTGCAGAATGGGGAGTGTTTGAAACTTTAGCTAAGGAATATTCTGATTTTAATGTTTTTAGGGATGAAGGAGATGATTCTTTACAAAGACATTTGAGAAAATATTTGAATAGAAGAGCTGGAGTTATGGCTCATATTGCATCAAGAGAACCAGGAAAAGAAAGTTTAGTAAAAGTTAAAAAAACTTATCCTAATGAGCATGATAGTATTCATCAAGAATTAGAATTTGTTTATAATAAATATGCTGATTTTCTTAGGACTGGGCATATGACTGTTACTGTAGAGAAAGTTGAAATTGTAAAATCTAATGGTGATAAAAGACAAATTAGTGAAAAGCCTATTTTATCTCGTGGTGTTAGAAAGAAAGTTAATCCCGATGAAAGAAAAATGCTTGATGAAAATAAGAGAACTATTGCTTTATTTTGTTTATGTGATGAACTTGTAGCTGCGTTTCATTATCCTTTTATGGATTCAGTAAATTTGAATGTAGGAATAATTATGGATGTTGTTTCATATGCTCTTCAAAAAAGAACTGGACAACCTTTTTTTAGAATTCAAATGGAATCTGATGTTTTAACCTATTTGTTTAATCCACAGAATAGATTTAATTTATTTGGAGATTTGTCTGAAAAAGTTAGTCCTTTTGAGATTGTTAATGCTTTAATGCCTAGTTCTTTGATTGGTTCTCATCAAGCTTTAGTTTTAGATTCTCAAAAAAGAGTAATTTTAAAATATCTAAAAGAAAAAGGTAGTCTTTTAGGATTTAATTTAAATAAAACTAATATTAATGAATCTAGTTTCAAAGAATTAGAACGTTCATGTATAAATCGTTCTAATGGGAATTATTTTCAATATATTTTTAATGCATATAAAACTGGTGTTATTGAAGATAAATTAAGAATTCCAAGAGGAAATCTTGATAAAGTTATAGATCTTGCAGGAAGATTGTTTGCTTCTCTTCCTCATGAAGCAAGGTTATGGTGTGTTGGTGGTGCATTTTATGATTATGTGAAAGAGAGAGTAGCATTAAGATCATTAGTAAATTTGCTTGATACAGATGATCCTTATACTATTACAAATAATTATTTTGGTATTCCGTTATTAAAAAATATTAATGTTAGAACTGCTTATTTATTTGATTCAGGATCAGATTTGATTGATTATAAAAAATTTGTTGAGGGATTATAAATTTTATGTGTGGGATGTGCAAAACACTTTTAAGGTTGGAGAAATGGATAGAAAAATAGGAGTGGATATTAGTGGAGTTATTATTGATACTGATGAAGTTTCTATTACACTTTCATTGTATCAAGAACTGTTTTGTACAGAAGAGAAAAAGTACAGAGCTATTCCAGCAATGAAAGGAGCATTTACAACCTTGCATAGACTAAATTCTATTTTTAGAGGAGAAATATATCTTCTTTCTCATGCATCTCCGCAACATATTGAAGATGTTACTCGGGACTGGCTTGATTATACAACCTTTTCTGAATCGACAGGCATTGATTCTTCTCATATTCATTTTTGTGATACAAGAATAGGAAAAAAGGAACTTTGCAAAAGTTTGAGTATTACAGATATGATTGATGATCGTCTTGAGATTCTTTCTTATCTTCCAGAAGTGAGAAATAAGTATCTCTTTAGACCGCG
>CAYHOR010000100.1:0-3463 GCA_964358235.1 Candidatus Woesearchaeota archaeon | reverse complement strand
GCGTAGCGAAGCAGGCGAGCGAAGCGAGACCCTTTAGGGTGTGAGAGGATGTCAAGTTTACAAAAGTTTTAAAATAGAGAGAATATTATTATTTTTGCTGAGATCGCATAACTCGGTATTGCGTTATATACCAAAACATTTATATTATTTCTAGTTTTTTTTGATTTATGGTAATATCTCAAACGTATCTTTCTGAAATAAACAGAGCTAGAATAATTAAAAAATGGGAATTAGAACATGAAAAAATTAAAAAACATATTTTGATTAATAAACATAAAAGATCAATAAAAGCTAAGATTGGAGGGTTTTTATCTGGTGATGGATCAATTCGTGCAAGAAAGGAAAGAAATAATCCTTTGAAAATTCATTATAGCATTGCTTTTTATCCAGATCATTATTCTATGGTTCAATCTTATCTTGAAGCTTTTGAAGAACTTTATGGAAAAAAACCTGTTGTTAAAAGAAAAAATAATTATTATGATATTAGAATTAGTTCTAAACCAATTTATCAGGATCTTGTTAGTGATTTTACTTTTGGTGTTTTATTATGGTTAGTTCCTTTTCATTATCTCTTGGACAAAGAATCTAAAATAGAATGGCTAAAAGCATTTTTTGATTGTGAAAGTTCTATAGGAATTAGACAAATACAACTTCAATCTGTAAATAAAAATGGTTTAGAACAAGTGATGTTGTTGTTAAAGGAATTTAATATAGAATCAAAACTGTATAAATATCAACGAAAAAATAAGAATTGGAATACAAATTATATATTATGTATTATGAAGAAAGAATCTAGGTTAACTTTTTTAAAAGAAATTGGGTTTAATCATACTGTTAAATTAGCAAAATTAAGAAAAGTCCTAATGCCGAGATGACGGAGTCTGGTAATCGTGCCTGTCTCGAAAACAGGAGTCCTTACGGACATGCAGGTTCAAATCCTGCTCTCGGCGTTTCATAATCCTTATAAGGGTAATAATTGAGTTTTTTTATAATGAGAATAGCTTTTGTCAATGGCTTTTATAATCCCACAATCGGTGGAGTTGAAAAAGTTGTTGAGGAATTGGCTACTAGATATGTAAAACAAGGACATCAAGTGGATGTGTTTTGTTCTGATACTGACAAACATCAAAGAATAAGACAAAAATTTGAAATAATTGATGGAGTAAAAGTCCATAGATCAAGATATTGGTTAAAATTATCGTTAAATACTTATATTTCTCCAGGAATTATTTGGGATTTGTTATGGCAAAAATATGATGTTGTGCATACTCATGTTTCTGCAAAAGATTATGTTCTTTGGGCAGGGTTAATAGCATTTTTAAAAGGAAAACTTCACATTCATACTACACATTGCCCTTGGACAGATAAATTTAGGTCTTTACCAGTTAGAATTCCTTTATTTTTTACTGATAGAATCTTTAATTACATCAGTTTCTTTTTTTGTGATAAGGTTATTGCAATTACTCCCTGGGAAGTTCCAATTCTTAAAAAATGGATGAAGGAAGAAAAAATAATAGTTATTAGAAATGGAATGGATGAGATATTTTTCAAAAAAATTGAAAATAATAATTTCAAGAAAAAGTTTAATTTAAATAAAAAAAAGTTAGTATTATTTTTTGGTAGATTGCATCCTACTAAAGCCCCACATATATTTGTTGAAATTGCAAAAGAAATATTGAAAGATAGAAAAGATATTGATTTTGTTATTGCTGGACCTGATGAAGGAGAAATGAAAAAAGTTAAAGAATTAGCTGAAGACGTTGATAATATTCATATTATTGGAGCTTTAAGAGGTAAAGAAAATATTGCTGAAATGTATCAGGCAGCTGATGTTTATGTATTAACTTCTTATAGAGAAGGTTTACCATTAACACTTTTTGAGGCAATGGCTTCTGGATTACCTATTGTTGCTACACCTTGCAATGGGATTCCTTATGAAGTGAAAGAAAATGAAAATGGATATTTAGTAGATTATGGTAATATTGATAAATTCAAAGAAAAAATATTATATTTAATAGATAATAAAAAAATTAGCAATAATATTTCTAGAAATAATAAAGAAAAAGTTAAGAATTATACTTGGGATCAAATTGCTGGTGAAACTTTAGAGATATACAAATCTATATAAATATGAATTTGTTGGTATAATTAATATATGGTTCATTTTAAAGAAATACTTTATGTTGGATTTGGGTTAGTTGTTATGCTTTTTATTCTTTCTATGTTTTTGAATAATAGTAATTATATTACTGGTTTTGTAACTTCAACAGGCACTGCTAATTTAACTTGGGCTGGTACTGCTGGGATAACTTTAATTGATAACAGTATTTGTTTTGGTTCAGGTTATTTTAATAGTTCTTGTGTTAGGAATTATGCTACTTTAGATTCTAATACAACTTATCATAACGCAACTTTAAATAATCCCAATGCTGAGCCTTACTGTTGGATTAATACTACTGCAATAAATACTTGTTCAGGAACTAATAATAGTATTGGTAATGATATAATTGCATTAACTAATAGTGGAAGTTCTGCTGTTAATGTTAGTGCTTCAACCACTCAAAATGGTGAAACATGGTTATGTGATGGGACTTGTGCAACAACTAATCTTGCACAGATTCAATTGTTATCATATAATAATGCTTCAGAGTTAGGTTCTTGTGTTACCGGTTTAACTAGTGGATATGAAAATTTAGCAACTTATAATACATTTGGCACTGTAGGATTATGCGATAATTTAGATTATAGTGATTTAAATGATACAATTAATATATTTGTAAATGCTTCAATTCCTAAAGATACTACTTCTGGGACAAAAACTTTAAATTTAACTTTTGAAGCTCTTGCTTTGTAGATAGGTTTTTATAATTTGATTACTTTTGTTATTTTAGGTGTTTTGTTTTGGAAAAAGAGAAAATTATTATTTTATTTTTATTTGGATTATTAGTTTTAAGTTCATTATTTTTAATTGTGTCATTCAAAGATAATTTAACCGGTTTAGTTGTAGGTAATATAACATTAGAAAATAATAATGATCCTCCTTCATGGATTACAATTCCAAATCAAACTTGGCTTAAAAATACTAATTTAGTTTTGAATTTAACAAGTTATTCTTCTGATCCTGAGAATTATACTTTGGTTTATAATTATACTTCTCCTTTAAATATTTCTGTAAGCATTTCAAATGGTAATGTTACATTAATTCCAGATACAAATTTTGTTGGGAGCACTACTATGATATTTTCTGCTTATGATTATGTAAATTTAGTTTATAGCAATACTGTTTATTTAAAAGTAAATTCTGATACTTCTGAAAGTGCATCTACTGGCGGGAGTAGTGGGACTAGCATAGCTAATATTGAAGGTAAAAAAGAGAAAGAAGAAATTTATTATACAGATGAATATATTGTTCCTAAGGAATACTTTTTAGAAAAATTATTTGTAAATGGTTATGCTATTTTAA
>CAYHOR010000099.1:0-3498 GCA_964358235.1 Candidatus Woesearchaeota archaeon | reverse complement strand
GTTACGTCTACCAAATCCCAGTTGTTGATATTCTTTGTATTGTTTATGTAAAAATTAAATATTTCTTCTTTGTTATTTTTGTATTGAATTGTGAGAATGATTAAAGCTGTTAATCGATGTTCGTGAACTTTAGAGTTTAGTAGTTCTTGTAATTCTTTTAATTGTAAGTTTTTGTATTTTTCTGCTAGTTTTCTTTGTTGTGGGACAGTAAGTCCTAAAAAAATATCTCCTTCACCATATTGGTCTTTTCCAGTCTTAAAGAAGCCTTGCATTATTTTTGCTTTTTCTTTGTTTTCTAATTCTTTGAATTCTTGGTAGATTGTCATGATAGTAGCTCTATAATTTCCTTTGTATTATATACTTTTATTTTGGTTATTTTTTTTAAAGCTTTATCTTCAGTCCAAAGTATTGAATCGGAATATGCTAATGCACATGCTACAAATAAGGTATCATCTAGATCTATATTATTGCAAAGTTCTTTAGCTTCCTTTGCATAATCTTTTAGTTTTTCAGTTTCTATGATTATAACAGTTTCTAATATAATATTTAATATTTCCTCAAATTCTTTAGAGTTATAATTCGTTTTTAAAAGTAATTCTTGTTTATGTTATTTTATTTCTTCTAACATAAAATTAGGTGTTATAAATTTTATGGGAGATAGTAAAATAATTTTTCTTATTATTGAATCTTTAATTATTGCTGAAAAAATAATATTAGAATCAATGACAATATTCATTAATGAATCTCTTTGAGGAAAGACTATTAATTTTTTTTGCTAATTCTTTAGCATCTTTTTCAGTCAATTTGCTTTTTTTAGCTATTTCTTCTGCTCTTTTAAGCAAGGAAAGTCTTTCGATTATTGCTCTTCTTGCAATTTCACTCCATTTTACTTCTGAGAATTCTTTCATTTCTTTTTGAATTTCATCAGGTATTGATAGTGTAATGTTTCCCATGCAAATATATATGTGTATTCACATATTTAAGGGTTTCTATTTTAATCTTAAATATAAAAATGCTGTTATAATTATTAATATTCCTGATAATAGTATTCCAAATTGTAAGTTTACATAAGTAGAGATTAAACCAAAAGCTAATAGAGCTAATATTTCTCCAACTTTTGTGTATAATGATGATACTGATAATACCGTTGCTCTGATTTTACTAGGAGTGTTTTTGTTGAATAAATCTCTATATGCTGGTGATGTGCTGCTTGAGAATTCATAGAGCATAGTATATGAGATTAAACTAATAAATAATAATGGCAAATATTGAATGAATCCTATACAAGTTATTGCTAATCCAAATAATATTGTGAAAAATATTAAGGATTTTTTATTATTTCCCATGAATTTTGTGATTTTATGGCTGTAATTTAATGTGAATATTGATAGAAATCCTGCAATAGATAATGCAAATCCCAAATATTCTGGTTGAAGACCAACTTGAATTACGTATGGTTGGTATGAGTTGAATGCTAAGGTTATTGAGAATGTAAGTAAAGTCATAATTATGGATAATAATAGAATTGTTTTGTTGTTTAATGTATAAAAAATTCCTTTTTTTGAGGTTTGAATAGTTTCTTTTAAAGATTTTTTAATATGGATTTCTTTTTTTGTAAAATATTCTTCTTTTAAAAATAGTGTGAATAATGATAAGAAAAGCATTACAAATGCAGTTGCCCAAAGTGCTGTGTTTATTCCTTGTGTAACTAACATACCTCCAATTAATGGGCCTACTACGAAACCAATTGCAGAAGTGCTTCCCCAGCGTCCGAATAATCTATGTAAATGTTTAGTTTGTTTTTTGTGTTTTATTGAATCTACGAACCAGGATTCTAAAGCTCCGCTTTCAAATGTAAATGCGATTCCTAATATGAAATATAAAATTAATAGCAAGTAAATATTTGTTTTACTGAGTAAAATTCCGAAGAAACATAATGCTGACAAAAAGTAGGAAATAAATACTGAAGTTTTTCTTCCATATAAATCTGCAATTGCACCAGTAGGTATTTCAAATAAAAATGATTAAATTGGAATCATTGCAGTTATCAGTGCTATTTTTGCAAATGAAATTCCTAAGTCTACTAAATATAATGTCCAGTATGCGGCCATTATTCCAATAGAAATCCAATATATTGCTGATAGTATGTAAAAAAATCCTGCTATATTAAATTCTTCTTTAAAATTCATTGTATATTTTATTCTTTATAAATTTAAGAAGATTGCTATTTTTAAGAAAATTTAAATAGATGGTTCTCTTTTATTTTTGGATTTACGGAGGAATTAAAATGAAAAAAATATTTGTGTTAAGTTTATTATTAATGCTTTTGTTTGCTGTATGTGCTTTTGCTGAACAGGATTGGGAAAGTGAACAAAATAAAACTCATGGGAATTCAGGTGAAGAAGATTCTGAAGATAATGAAACTGAGAGTGATGATGAGTTATCTGAAAATGAAATTGATGAAATTAAATCTGTTGATACAGAATTAGAATTTGAAAATGAAACTGGTAAAGTTAAAGTAAAAAGAAATGATGGCAATAGTACTGAAGTTAAAGTTATGCCTAGCACTGCTTCAGAGAAAGCAATTGAAGCTTTGAGTTTAAATAATTGTGTTGAAGAAGAAGGTTGTACAATTGAACTTAAGGAAGTTGGTGAAGGAAGTGATAACAAATTAGTTTATGATGTTGAATCTGAAAAAGATGTAAAAATATTTGGGTTTATTAAAACTAAGATGAAAGTTCATGCTGAAGTTGATGCAGAAACCGGAGAAGTTGTTAAAACTAGCAAAACTTGGTGGGCATTTATGGCTTCTGAATCTAAAGATACAACTTCTTAATTTTTTTACTTTATTAAAAGAATAATCGCCACTACAAGAATTGTGATTTGACCAATTGTTTCTAAACCCCAAAAATTTAGATATAAACATAGTAATGCTACTAATAAAATTATTCCTAAGGTATGTTGCTGGATTGAGATTGATTTAGACATAATTTGTTTGTTGATACAAAAGTTTAAATAGATTATGGATTTAGATATAAAAGAGGTGATTTGATGTCTGATAAGTTATACAAAACTTTGAATAAGAAGCAACAAGCTTATGTTAATTTTAAAATTCCTAATCCTCAGAATGGTGAATATTTATTATCAGTATTTCATTTATTACCTGGTGAAAAATTAAATATCTTGCAAGCTGCTGCTGAAGTGGCTGCTGAATCTTCTACTGGAACTAACTTTGCTGTAAAAACTGAAACTAGTTTTTCTAGAGAAATGAATGCTTTAGTTTATCAATTAGATTTAAAAAGAAATTTGGTATGGATTGCATATCCTTGGAGATTGTTCGATAGGAAAGGTAATGTTCAGAATATTTTAACTTATATTGTTGGAAATGTTTTGGGGATGAAAGAAGTTTCAGCTCTGAAATTATTAGATGTTTGGTTTCCTCCTTCAATGTTAGAACAATATGATGGTCCAAGTTATACTTTAGATGATATGAGAAAA
>CAYHOR010000098.1:0-3512 GCA_964358235.1 Candidatus Woesearchaeota archaeon | reverse complement strand
CTAGCTTTTTTTTCATCTTCTTCAATAATAAATTCTGAAGTAAATTTTTTTTCAATCTCTTTATTAAAATTATCTTCAATCTTTTCTCCACAAACTAAACAATTTTTAGTCTTTGGATTTACAGCCTTGCAATTCTCACATCTAAACATTATTCCAACAACTTTAGGATAGTATGCCCAAACTAAAGCATCTCTTAATACACTGTCTCCAACACCAGCTCTTAATTCTTCAGCTACAGTTCTAATAATATATTTAGCTTCAACTGGCGAAGCACAACTTAGTAATTCAGAAATCATACTTACTTTTCTTCCAACTGTTCCTTCTCCTTCCATCTCAGCAATTTTTTCAATATTTTCAAACACTTTTGCTAAAGTTAAAGTTTTTTTAAACAACGTAACTTGTTTTTTCTTGTCAATTAATTTCTCTGCAACTAACCCTAAATCTCCTTCTTTTCTCCATTCATCCTCAATTTTTTCAGTATCTTCTCCAGTTGATTGTGCAATTACTTTAACTAACAACTTAGAACTCATACCTAACTTTCTTTCATCAGATTGTGAAAATACTCTTCCTTGTAATAAATATAAAACTTTTTTCAACTCTTCTTTTTGACATTCTTTTAAAAATTCACTAATTATAAACGTTTTTTCCAATCGTTTTGAAGTGTTTTCTATTTTATTATATAATTCAGCTAATTTTAAATATTGCATAGAAATATTAATAAAGTTGGAATCTATTTAAACATTTTGATGGCTATATTTGATATTCTTGGTGGTGGAATAGTTACTTGGATATTGATATTTTTAGCTGTTGTAGTTTTAAGTTTTTTTTTTAAATCATTCTTATTGCCATTCTTAGGAATAAAAAAATCTATGGGCGATGAATCCTCAAAAACTAAAGGTTTATTATCTAATTTACTTAGCAAAAATATTGAAGATAAAAAAAGAGAACGTTCTGAAGAAGTTAAAGAAGGTGAAGCTGGAAAACATCTCGGTGAAGCTAATGATGTTACTAAAACTATCAAAGGCCAACTCGACCAAGTTGCAAGTTCTAAAGATTTTAATCCTACAAGAGTTGTTGCAGTTAAATCTGAACTGAATTCAATAAGAGGATTATTAACTAAAGAAGCGCAAGAATATCATAATTTATTACAAGAATATTCTGCAGATGCTAATTTAGAAAAGGGTGAATTTTCAGATCTTAAAGGAATTCTTAAAAATGAAGGAAAATTAGCAGATAATGATAATAAAATTATAAAATCTTTAACAGAATATAACCAAAACAATCCTCACTTATTAGAAGTCTTAAGTTTTACAGAACAATTAATACCATTAGTTAAAAATATTAAAAAAACATTAGAATTTCAATTAAATCTTGCAAGAATATTAAAAACTACCTCAGAATCAAGAGTTGCAAAAATAAGATTAATTTTCAATTTAATTGACATCTGTGAACAAAATTTAAGTTCTAAAGCTCCTTTAACAAGAATATCAGAATTAGAATCAAACCTAGAAAAAATTCAAACTTCATTAACAGAATTAAATGTACTTAATCAAAATGCTAAAAATCAAATGCAAAGAAAATCAGAACTTGCAGATAAAAGAGATTCTGATCTTAAATTAATGTTGGATCTTGCTGAAAGACGTGATCAATCATTAAAAGCAGCTGAAGCTGAATTAGCTCAACTTGCAAATCAAGGTGCAATAGATAAAGAAATTCTACAAACAGATTAGTCAAAAAACTTATAAACATTCTACTCTATTATTTTGTTATGGAATTTGAAAAAGCATATCTTAATAGAAGATCAATTAGAAAATATAAAGATAAAGAAATTCCATTAAGTCTTGTTGGAGAAATATTGGACTTAGCTTGTTTTGCTCCATCTTCAGGTAATTTACAAAACTGGAGATTTGTTGTAGTCACTGATCAAAATATTAGACAAGAAATTGCAGATGCATGCCTTCAACAGACTTGGATGATTGACGCTCCAGTATTCATAGTGGTATGTAATGAATATAATGAAGTTAAATCTCATTATGGTAAATTAGGTAAAATGTATAGTATTCAAAACTGTGCAAATGTCGCTACAGGAATTATGTTAGTTGCAGCAGATAAAGGCTTAGGTTCATGTTGGGTAGGTTCTTTTGACAACGAGGCGATACAAAGAATTTTAAAAATACCAGAATCAGTAGATCCAGAAATAATAATTACTTTAGGTTATTCAAACGAAGTAAAACAGCCTTCATTGAGGGAAGATCTTTCAACAATTACATTCTTTAATTCTTGGAGTAATAAGTTTGCAAGTTTTCCTTCACACTTAGAAAAATTTAAAGCATCTGTAAAAAAACAATTTCAAAAAATTAAGAAAAAATAATTATTTTTCAATTATTAATTTGATATTCTTTACAAAAGTCATCGCATTATGAATTGACTGCTCAGCAGGTTCTTCATTTGCTTGAGGTATAGTTTGATAAGTAAAATGTCCTCTTTTCCATTTTTCATCTTTGAAGATTTCAAGAAGCTCATCTGCTCTTACAACCATTTTATGATAAATTTCTAGCAGTTTTACATCTATTATTCCTGTATCCACAAACTCTTTTTTGAATTCTTCATAAGTTTTTTTGTGAACATCAGGCATTTCAGTTTTAATTCCTTTTGTAAGTAATATTGCCTTTACAGCATAAAATATAGAATAATATGAATGAGAAATTACAGCACTATAGAAAGTCATTTCTTCTTCAATTAAGAATTCATTCTTTTTTTCGATGCTGTTTGAAATAGTAAATAACAATCTTGCAACGCTAATTTCATTTAGTGTTCTTTGTAAATAGATTTTAACCATTGAATCCATATTTAATCGCCTCCTTTATTATAGAATAATATTCTTTTCCTCCAGATATAATTAAATTATTTTTAGCTATTTCTTTGCCATAATTTTCTTCTTTGTTTATTAACATTTGAAAAAATTGGTCTTCTGTAAAAACATAAGGATGAATTTCTGGCATTAAAAGTTCTGATTCTAATTTTATTTCAGAAAGAATTTTTTTAGGTTCTTGTTCGCAAATTATTACAATATCTAAATCTGATGTACTCTTTTGTTTATTATTCGCATAACTTCCAGTTACGATTAAAATAAAAAAATTAGTTTTAATTTTATTAATAAGTCTTTGAATATTCAAATGTGGTAAATATTTGACTTTGCTAGCTTCATATTCTGCTATAAATCCAATTATGTTTAAAGCTGTAATAGAATCATTTAAGGAATATATCACATTATTTCCAATTTTTTGGCTTGTATTTCAAAAAAACATTCTTATTCATCTCTATCATTATGAATATTCCAACTACCATTACGTTTGTGAACCCCAAGTACATAGAAGCTCGGGACGCCGCTTGCGCCGAGTTGGCTCAGATATGGCACGATCCGCGAGTCAATGCCGCGGAAGCTATTCGAAACGCAGCCGAAAAGTTCAGAGTCAAGGAATCGATGCTCTGGAAGCGCATGGAGCGCTATG
>CAYHOR010000097.1:0-3525 GCA_964358235.1 Candidatus Woesearchaeota archaeon | reverse complement strand
CACTCCTTTTATTTACAAAGATCATAATGAAATAAAAATAAATAAAATTGGAGAAATACTAGATTCTATTCTAAAAAACAAAAATTCTGAAGAAATTGCAATAAATAATCATTTACAGGCATTAACAATGACTGAAAATGGAGAAATAGACTTTAAACAAATTACAAAAGTTTTTCGGATTAAATCTCCAAAAGAAATTCAAAAAATAAAATTAATAGGAAATAGAGAAATAGAATTAACAGAGGATCATACTATATTTTTACTAAAAAATGGAAAAATTGTAAACAAACTTTCAAAAGACATAAAAATAGGAGATTATGTTATAGTACCATCAGGATTAAAAGAAAAAGAATACCTAACTCATTTAAAATTAGATACAAAAAGAAATATCAGAGATTCCAAAAAAATACCTGCACAAATAAAAATAAATTCTGAATTTGTAAGATTATTAGCATATTATATTTCTGAAGGATTTACAAATGAACAAGGAGTTTTTTTAAACTTTGGATCCCATGAAACTCACTTAATCGATGATTCAGCTCATTGTATAAAAAAAGTATTCAATTTT
Source organism: Candidatus Woesearchaeota archaeon (assembly GCA_964358235.1). GTDB lineage: Archaea > Nanobdellota > Nanobdellia > SCGC-AAA011-G17 > GW2011-AR17 > JAGVZZ01. The sequence continues at coordinate 2,957 of CAYHOR010000097.1, read as the reverse complement.
GATCCCACTTTTAACAAACCTCATAATACTGCTACAAGAGTTTGCATGTACAGCCAAACATTAACCAAAATCTTTTGTGAGATTATTAAAGCCGGAGACAATGCTTTAAACAAGAAAATACCTTCATTCATTTTTCACATTGAACCAAAACTGAAAAAAGAATTTATCAGAACATTAATGAAAGGGGATGGACATAGTAGAAGAGGATATGAATGCTGTTATACAACTTCATCTAAAGAATTAAAATGTCAATTAGGCTATTTACTTTCACTTTTAGGAATAAGCGTAACTTATAGCAAAAAACCTGCAACAAAAAGAACTTTTCCTAATGGTAAAGAATATGATGTTCAAGAAAGTTATAATATTTATACTCAAGCTAGAGAATTATTTGGTGGAAGAGAAAAAGCAAATGTTTCATTTATAAATTTAATTCCTATAAAAGAAATTGGAGAAATTGAAAGGGATAAAATTGGCTGGGTAAACAGAAGATGTTTTAAAACTCAAAAATATATTACTAAAGAAAAATTAAGATTACTAGAAAAATATCTCCAATCTGAAGATATAAAAAAATTAATTAATGGTAACATTTAAGTTCTAGAAGTTAAAGAAAATAAAAGAATGCCTACAACTAGTAATTATGTATATGACCTAGAAGTTCCTGGATACAACAAATTTATAGCTGGAACTGCACCAATATGTATACACAATTGCTCAGGAGGTGTAGCTGGAAATAGAACTACAATGGTAATAGTCCCAATTATAGCCTCTTTAGGATACAAAATGCCTAAGACATCATCAAGAGCAATTACATCAGCCAGTGGAACTTCAGATACAATGGAAGTCCTAGCACCAGTAACAATAAACAAAGAAAAAATCCAAGAAATTGTAAACAAAACAAATGGCTGTATAGTATGGGGTGGTGGAGTAGACTTAGCAAGTGCAGACGATAAAATGATAAATGTTAGACATCCATTAAATTTGGATCCAACTGGAATGCTTCTTGCAAGTATCTTAGCAAAGAAAAAAGCTGCAAGTGCTACTCACGTTTTAATAGACATTCCATACGGGCCAGATATTAAAATAAAAACAAAAACTGAAGCAAAAAAACTAAAAAAATTATTTTTAAAAGTAGGAAAAAAATTAGAATTAAAATTAAGAGTAATATTAACAGATGGCTCCCAGCCAATAGGAAATGGAATTGGCCCAGCATTAGAAGCTGCAGATGTACTATCAGTATTGCAGGGAGACGGACCTAACGATTTAAGAGAGAAATCAATTTATTTAGCAACTGAATTATTAAAATTAGTCGGAGAAAAAGATCCTTTGAATAAAGTATTAGAATCAATTGAATCAGGAAAAGCTTATCAAAAATTCCTAGAAATTATCCAAGCTCAGGGAGGCCACAAACATCCAGTAATCCCCAAAGCCAAATACTTCTTCAACGTAAATGCAGTTAGAGACGGAAAAATAACTTCTATTAACAATAAAAAAATTACACAAATTGCTTCATTGGCAGGTGCTCCAGAGGATAAATCGGCAGGAATTTACTTAAGAGTAAGAAAAGATAGAGAAGTTACTAAAGGTACAACATTCTTTACAGTCTACAGTAACAGCCTTCAAAATATGGATATTATAAAGAAACGATTGAAAGACCTAAATCCTATAACCTACTAAAAAGAATAACAATCTTTAATAAATAAAAATCTATTTCTCTAGGCATGGTTGAAGAAATCAAAAGTAAAATTAGAACAGTTCCAGATTTTCCAAAACAAGGAATTCTTTTTAGAGACGTTACAACTTTGTTAAAAGACCCCTTAGGCTTAAGAGATGTAATGAAATATTTTAAGATCAGATATAAAGGAAGAAAAATCGACAAAATAGTCGCTATCGAAAGTAGAGGATTCATATTAGGTGCAACTTTAGCATATATGTTAGGTGTTGGTTTTGTCCCAATAAGAAAAGCTAACAAACTCCCAGCTCATACTAGAAGAATAGATTATGCTATGGAATATGGTTCAGATTCATTGGAAATTCATACAGATTCTATCGTTCCTGGGGAAAGAGTTTTACTTATTGATGATGTATTGGCAACCGGTGGTACTTGCAAAGCGGCTACTCAGCTTATTGAAAGCCTTGGTGGAATCGTATCTGAATGTGCATTTCTTATAGAGCTATCAAACTTAAAAGGTAGAGAAAAGTTGGAAGATTACAATATATTTAGTTTGATAGAATATACAGAATAATTATTTTTTCTTAAATCTTTATAAACTGTTTAATCTTATAAATCTCTATGAAACAATCTATGGACTTATTTGGTGAAGCATTATTATCTTATTCTAAAGGAAATAAGAGTAAATTTTATTTTGCAGATTCTAAAAATAAATATCAACATCCATTAAATAGATATTTTAGAAAATATAGAGCCTTTACAAAAATTGAAAAAAAGATTTTATCAATGTCTAAAGGAAATATCTTAGATGTAGGCTGTGGTACAGGGATTTACATTCCTTATTTAATGAAACATGGAAAAGTTTTAGGAATAGATATCTCTTCAAATACTATTCAAATCTGCAAAAATAAAAAATTAAATTGTAAAACTGCAGATATTTTTAATTTCAAAACAAATCAAAAGTTTGATACAATAGTTTTATTAGAAAACAACTTAGGCATGGCAGAAACACTTCCAAAAACCAAAAAATTAATTAAAATTCTATCAAATATGTTAACAAAGAATGGCTGTATTTTAACAAATGCCAGAAATGTTCCAAAAAATGAATATTACATCGCAGAACTCTATCCGATTTACAAAAATAAAATAGGTCCTAATTTCAAATGGATCAGTTTTAATCCAAAATATTTAAGTAAACTATGTCAAGAATTAAACTTAAAACTAGAAATAATTGAAAGAAGTAATAATTTCTATCTAGCAAAAATAACAAAAAAATAATTATTTCTTT
>CAYHOR010000096.1:0-3529 GCA_964358235.1 Candidatus Woesearchaeota archaeon | reverse complement strand
TTTAAGGGAGATAAGATCCATATTGAAAGGAATAAGGAATTTTTTGTATTTACAGATGAAATAAAGAATTCTCTTAGAAAAAAGCTTATAGATATTTAAATAAGTAATTAATTTATTTTTCTATGATATACGAGCCTGAAGAAGATTCATATTTACTAAACAAATATGTAAAGAAGTATGCCAAAGGAAAAGTGCTAGATATGGGAACTGGTTCCGGAATCCAAGCTTTAACAGCTTTAGAAAATACCAAAGATGTTCTTGCAGCAGATATTAATCAAGAATGTATAGATTATATAAAAAATAAAGTAAAAACAATTCAATCAGATTTGTTTTCTAATATTAAAGGTAAGTTTGATTTAATAATTTTTAACCCACCGTATTTACCTGAAGATTATGAAGAGCCAGAAGATTCTAAAGTCATAACTACTTGCGGTGAAATCGGGTTTGAGTTAGTGGAAAAATTTCTTATAGAGGCGAAGGAACATTTAGAAAATAATGGCAAAATATTGATATTAATTAGTTCTTTAACTGGAGAAGCCAAAGATTTGTTTAAAGATTATAAATATACTTTATTAGAGAGTGAAGGGTTGTTCTTTGAGACTATTTCTGTATATTTGTTGGAATATAAATTATATATTGTTTGCTGATAATTATTTCAAAATTGAGTTTAGTTTAACTACTATTTAAAGATAACATTACCCAAAGATTTATAAATAATTTCATTATTTAAAAACAAATGATAACACTATCTCATAGATATCAAGGAATAGTTTTTAATAATTTTGAGGATCTAGTTAATCTCATATCAAGAGATGAAGAAATGAGATTAGGATTATTACGAGAGATTTTAACAAAACCAGATTTAAGAGAAAAACTTCCAAAACGTGGTCAAAAAGTTTCTCCAGAATTAGCTAAAGAATATTTAGAAGATTTAGGAATAAGTTTTACAGCAAAAGAATTAACAGGAAATTTATTAATGAGGCGTGTACAAAATGGTGACAAAATTATTTTATTTGAGGATTATTTTACTAGAGATTATCCTTCAGATTATGAAACACAATTATCTAAAAGATATGGAAGAGAACTAGCATACATTGGTTCAAATCTTATAATTTCAACTGATGACGTTCCAAAATTTTTAACAACTCCAAATTTATCTTCTGATATTTCAACTTGGATTTCAGAAATAGCTTATTCAAAAAGAGAATTTATAATGCCATTAGAATTTGAGACTCAATTTTCTGATACCTCCATTAGAGTTATTCTTTGTGCTAATAGAGAAAGAATGACTATGGCTATTACTCCAAAAATAAATGAACGATTTTTTGTATATGATGATAAAGCAAATGAAGCCACAAAAAATTATGCAGAACATTTATGTTCAAGTGTAAACCAGCCTAGTCTATGATTTTTGTGTTATTTTTAAAAAAAGTATATTTTCACTAAATAAATAATTAGACAGAACAAAGAAACATTTATAAACTAAAGATTTTTCCCTAAAGGTACCCGTTATTACTACAAACGTAGGAGGGAGAGAATGGAAAAAAAAGAATTTTTAGAAGCATTAAAGGAACTTAGGAAAGAACCTAAGAAAAAGTTTACTCAGAGCATTGATTTTCAAGTAAGACTACAAAATATTGATTTGAAGAAAAATGAAAACAAAGTAGATATTTTTGTATCTCTGCCAAACACTATTGGAAGAAAGATTACAGTATGTGGATTGGTTGGAGGAGCTCTTTACAACGACGCAAAGTCTTTCTGTGATAAAGTTATCGCTCAAGAAGAATTCAAGAATATTGCAGGTAATGGAAAAGAGTTAAAAAAATTAGCAAGAGCTTATGATTATTTTATCGCACAAGCTGATATCATGGGACCTATCGCTACAACCTTTGGACGATTTTTAGGACCAAAAGGTAGAATGCCTAACCCAAAAGCTGGAGCTATTGTTCCACCAAAAGGAACTACTAAACCTATTGTTGAAAAATTGCAAAAAACTATTCGATTAATCGCAAAAAACAATGAAATGGCTGTAAGAAGTCCTATTGGTAAAGAAAATATGACTGATGAAGAAATTGTAGATAATATTGCTATTGCTTACACAGCATTAGTAAACGCATTACCTCAACATGAGCAAAATGTAAAATCTGTTCAGTTAAAAATGACCATGAGTAAGCCAATAGTCGTAGGAGGCAAAAAATGAGTAAGCCTCAAGCATATGTTAGTGATAAAAAGAAACAGATTGTTCAAGATTTATTAAAAGAATTAGAACAATATCCTATTGTTGGTTTAGTTGACATGGAAAATCTGCCTTCACCACAGTTGCAAAAGATGAAGCAAAGTTTGAGAGGAAAAGTTGTTCTTAGAATGACCAAAAAGTCCTTGATTAAAATCGCTTTAAAAAATTCCAAAACAGGCGTTGCACCTCTTGCTGAAAAAATCAGAGGAATGCCTGCATTGATTTTAACAAAAGAAAACCCATTCAAGTTGTACAAATTATTGGCTGCAAGTAAAAGTCCAGCACCTGCAAAAGCAGGACAAACTGCTATCAAAGATGTAATGGTTACAGCTGGAAAAACTAGTTTTGCACCAGGTCCAATCATTGGAGAATTAGGACAACTTGGAATCAAAGCTGGAATTGAAGATGGTAAAGTTGCTATCAAGCAAGATAAATTACTTGTCAAAGAAGGAGAAGTTTTTACTCGAAAAATTGCAGAGACATTAACAAGATTAGGAATTTTACCAATGGAAGTTGGTTTGAATGTTGTTGCAGTTTTTGAAAATGGAACAATCTTTGATAGAAAAGTTCTAGAGATTGATGACAAACAAGTAATAGCAGACTTAGTAAGATTACATAATGAATCAATTAACTTAGCTGTTAAGATTGGTTATTCAACTAAGGATACAATCAACATAATGATACAGAAGGCACACCGTGAAGCTGAAGCAATAGCTGACATGGAAAAAAATAAAGCTAATAAAAAATCTAAGGAGGATTAAAAATGGAATACATATACGCAGGTTTACTATTATTCAGAGCAGGTAAAGAAATTAATGAAGCTAGTCTTAAAAAAGTTTTAGAATCTGCTGGAGTTAAAGTAGACGAAGGAAAAATTAAAGGTTTAGTTGCTGCTTTGGATGGCGTTGACATTGACAAAGCTATCAGAGAATCTGCTGTCGTTGCACCTGTCGCAGTTGCACACGTAGCTGAGGCAAAGAAAGAAGAGAAGAAAGAAGAAAAGAAGCCTGTTGAAGACGCCGCTGCTGGTTTGGGTAGTCTCTTTGGTTAAGTAGTAACACTTTTCTTATTTTTTACTTTTATTTTTTCTAAAATTTTTAATGGCTCTTCATAATTATGTTTTTGAATGAAAATATCATAATCTGTTTTCCATTTTAATAGTAAACATGAATTTAGCTAGAAGCTATCCCCACCCCAGAGGGGTCTCGCTTCGCTTCACAGTGGGGCATTTCGCTTCTGACTGATTCATTATCTCTAAACTATATCATTGATTTCATAGTTTGAGATATACGG
>CAYHOR010000095.1:0-3536 GCA_964358235.1 Candidatus Woesearchaeota archaeon | reverse complement strand
TTGGTGTTAAAAAAGAAGGTAAAAATTATACAATTACAGGGGTAAATAACTCTGAAAAAGTCTCACAGGATTTTACAAATACTTTTAGAACTGGTGATAAATTTAATAAAATTATTGAAGTAAAATGCAAAAAATATAATTTTAGTGATAAACAGGTATTAGCATTTTATATTCCACAAAAACATCCTAAAGATAAACCCATTTATTTTAATTCTCCAAATAATACATTTATTAGAACAGCTAGTGGAGATCAACGAGCCACTGCTGAAGAGAGAGATTCTTTTTTTAGAACTTCTTCATTTGAAGAAAAAGACAATGAATTAACTAATTGTTCTATTTCTGATATTGATTTAGAAACTTTGAAACAATATAGAGCTTTTTTTCTAAGAGTTAATCCAGCACATAGGTATAATGGTCTAGAAGATAAAGAATTTTTAGAGAAATTAGGAATAATCAAAAATGGCAAACTAAATTATGCAGGTCTTCTTATTTTTGGAAAAGAAGAAATAATTGCTAGTTCTCTGCCTCATTATCGAATAGAATATCTAGAAATAGAAGGTACTTCTTATGATGATGCACCAGCAAGGTATAAATTTAGGATTTCTTCTGAGAAAAATCTTTATTCCACTTTTTTTGATATTTATGAAAGACTACTTGAAAAAGTAGAAATACCTTTTTCCACAAAACAAGGAGTAAGAGATGATGATCCACCACAAGTCCAAGCTATACGAGAAGCTCTTGTAAACCTAATAATTCACACAGATTATTTTAGCAAATCCGCACCAAGAATTAGAGTATTTAAAGATAGATACGAATTTTATAATCCCGGGGCTTTGCCTAAGAAAATTGAATTAATCCTAAAAGAAGATTTTTCACTTCCTAGGAATCCAACAATTGCAAAAGCATTTAGATTTATCCGATTTTCTGAAAATATTGGTAGTGGATTTAATAAAATGATCAAAGGATGGCATGGAAAATATCATTTAAATCCAATTATTGAAGGGGATTTTGATTTTTATAAAATTACTTTTCCCACTACCACTAAAACTACCACTATTACTACCACTATTACTACCACTATTACTACCACTAAAGGAGACACTAAAGAAAAGGAGATTTTAGAAATTTTAACGAGTAATCCTAGTTTAAGTACAGAAGAATTAGCGAAATTGGTAAGCATTTCAAAAGATGGTGTACGCTACCATTTAAAAAATTTAAAGAAAAAAAATCTTATAATAAGAATAGGTCATGGTAAAGGAGGAAGTTGGAAAGTTTTGCATTCCTAATTTATCAATGTCAACTTACTCCCATTCCAAATTAAGCACCTTTGAACAATGCCCTTACAAATACAAACTAAAGTATATTGACTAAGAGAGTATAGTCGCTCACGCTCCAAACCTTTCAAACGCCAGGGAGGCTTACGACGAATTATTTTTTCTTTTTTTAAAATAATTCCAAATAAACTTAAACAAAAATACTAAGCTATAATGTCCTAATATTTTTTCATTATTTTATTTCTTTCATTCTGACTCCCAAAATAATGCCAACAAATTTATAAATTTCAAAAACTTTTAAAAATATATGAAAAATATTCTCCTGGGTATAATTCTTATATTGGTTGGAGGAATAAGTAAATTTTATTCAATAAAATTTTTGAAAAATGAAAAATTTGCTAGAGAATACATTAAAAATAGTTCTAAATCATTACTTTGGAGAAAAATATTTGGTGTAGATAAGACATTAATAATTACTAGAAAAATATTTGCTCCTTTAGCATTGATCATAGGGATTATTTTTATTATAATAGGTTTAATATTTATTATTCTAAATATTCTTTAATTATCTCTTTAATTTTTTTTCTTAAGTTTTTTTCATTGTATAATTCTGGTAAATCTTCATTCAGGCTATATTGAGCCAAAAAATCTGCAAAATCTTCCATTTTTGGAACTAAACTTAAGTTAATTATTATTAAAGACTCACAAACGCGTGCATATAATCTACCATTAATTTCTTTATTTAAATATCCTAAAGAAAGTTCTTTTAAAATGATTAATAGTTCTTCTTTTTTCAACTTTTTATCCTTATTTTTAATAAGCTATGCTAAAAATATTAATAAATCTCATCTCCTGTTAAAGCTTTGCTATACATTTTCAGTTCATCTATCTTTCCAACGAATGATGCTGTTAAAGTTGCTGTATTAGTTCCAATTAGCATATTTCTTGTTGTTGTAATTAAATTTCCACTTTGTGTTGCAGATTTAACTAACACACCATTAATATACAAATACATATTAGCTCCATCATAAATTTCTACAACATGTATCCATTGATCTTCAACTAAAGTTGCACTAGCAACATTAACTTTTCCAGATGTTGTGAAAGTTTGAAAATATAGTTTTTTGTTTGCAATATAAGTTCCCCATGTTTGAGTTCCTGCTGTATAACTATATCCTCTATATAAAATCCATTGTGTTCCTGTCTTTGATAAATCTTCAGGTGATAACCAGAACTCTATACTTAATTCTTCTTCTGGATTCAAATACTCAGAACTTGCAACTGAAACATAACTACTTCCATCAAACTCTAATGCACTTCCTTCAACCCCTGCAACTTCTATTGCTCCATTTACAATTCCATCATTGACAAAAATTGAACTGTCTTCAGCTAATCCACTTTCAAAACTAAAATCTAAAATTTTACTAGGTAATGAACTACTATAACTTTCTGCAATCTCTTCTTCTGTTAGAGCTTTACTATACATTTTCAACTCATCCATATCTCCAACGAATGATGCTGTTAAAGTTGCTGTATTAGTTCCAATAAGCATATCTTTTGTTGTTGTGAATAGATTTCCACTTTGTGTTGCAGATTTAACTAACACTCCATTGATATACAAATACATTTTTGTTCCATCATAAACTTCAACAACGTGTATCCATTGATCTTCAACTAAAGTTGCACTAGCAACATTAACTTTTCCAGATGTTGTGAAAGTTTGAAAATATAGTTTTTTGTTTGCAATATAAGTTCCCCATGTTTGAGTTCCTGCTGTATAACTATATCCTCTGTATACAATCCACTGTGTTCCAGTCTTTGATAAATCTTTAGGCGATAACCAAAACTCTACACTTAATTCTTCTTCTGGATTCAAATATTCAGAATTTGTAACTGAAACATAACTGCTTCCATCAAATTCTAATCCATTTTCTACAACTCCACTTATGGATATTGCACCAGTATTAATTTCTGTGTTTTCAAAAATACTTTCATCTTCAAATGTTCCAGAATCAAATGATGAACTTAATATAAGAATTCCATCAAGTATGCCATCTCCATTTTCATCACTATTATTTGGATTAGTTCCTAGTGTAACAGTCTCTTCATAATCTGTTAATCCATCAGCATCAGAATCAAGTTGTGATAATGCACATCCATTATTATTGATAGTATCATATTCATCAATAGGAATAGTCTCAGAACAACTATCACTTTCATCTTCAATTCCATCTCCATCAGTATCACTATAATTCGAATCTA
>CAYHOR010000094.1:0-3611 GCA_964358235.1 Candidatus Woesearchaeota archaeon | reverse complement strand
ATACCTTTACTTTAAAATCAAAGCTTTTATTTCGTTCATGTGTTTGGATTTTTGTTTGGATTTTACCCAAATTAATTTTAGATTATAAATTTTGTTTTCATCAAATAAGATATAACCATAACTCTTAGGTCTTGGGTGAAAAATATTATTTTTTAAATGATATTCATCCCTCCATTGTCCAGTATTAAGAATATATTTGTTTTTTATTTTTTTGACTAAACCTACGTGATTATGACCGTATGAGATTACTTGGAATTTATTGCTGATTAATTTCTTTTTAGCTTGTTTTTCAAATTTAAGTTCAAAATCTCGCCTTACTAATGAAAACATATAATTCTTAAATTCTTTGAAGCTTAGTTGATATAATATATCATGTTTATATTTAAATTGAGTATAAAAAAATGATTTTAACAAATAAATAAATGTATCAAATAATAATCTTTTTTTTAGTTTAAGAGGAAGAAGACTTATAGTATTAGATTTTGGAGATAATCTTTCTAAGTAGGGATAATCTTCTTTCATATGAAATAAATGCTCGTATAGTGCATTGAATCCCCAAGGTGTGTTTAAGAATGGCTCTTCAGCTGGATAAATTATTGTTTTTGGATCCATTTTAAAGACTTCATCTAATTGTGATCCGTGTTCATAATGTACTAAGTTATCTGTATATTCAAAACCTGGAAATAAAATTCTTTCCTGCTGTTCTTTATTCTTGGCAATAAATTCTTTTATTTTTTCTTGAACTTTTGGAAAAACTGTATCCATATCATGATTTCCAGTTATGAATATTAATCTAATATTATCATTATATTCTAAACATTCTGTCATAATTTTAAAAAATAAAGGATGAGCTGTGTGCATAGATTCTAATTTTTCAACAGATATTTTTTCTGTAATATATCTGGGGTATTTACCTTTATGCGGGCATTTTAAGAAATCAAATATATCTCCATTAAAAACGAAATCTAAATAATAATTGTTGGAGATCTTTAGATTTTTTTTTATTGTATCATATAATAGTTTATCCTCTACAAAATCATCAGTGTTTGTTCCAGCACCGATTTCAATATCGCTAAATATTAATGCAACTTTTTTCATTTTGTCAATAGCTCTTGAACTTGTGGAAGTTTACATATGTTTGGATTAAAAACATAAGTGTTGTCTGAGTCAAAATAACCGCATCTAAATTTAGTTAACGGGATTCCTGTGCGTTTTGATAGCATGTATGCATAAAAAAAGGTTTGTGTTGATGCAAATTTTTCTTCGTGAGCTTTTGGTTTATAGTCCCATATCCAAATATTGCCATTTTCTATTCTTAATGCATCTATATGCCCTGTTAATGGGTTTGTTGAAGAGAATATTTTTTCATAATTTGAAAGTTCATCATGTTTTAACCATAATGGAACTTCTATAGCTAAGGTATTTGCGTCTTCTTCCAACATAAACATTTGAACTTTTGAATGATTTGAAGAATATCGTTTTTCGTTTGCTTTTAGTCCTAGTTTTGAGAGATTGGAAACTTCGTGATTTTTTACAGATTGGAGTTTTAGGTTATTTAAATTAAATTTTAAATGTGAGGATCTTGGTTCAACTTGGAAATAATCATGAGGGCAGTTATCAAAGACATCATATAAATAAGATTTGAGTTCTGGGAAACTTTGAGTATGTTCATTTACTTTAGGTTCATGAATTCTATAATAATAATACCAACCATGTTTGAAAGAAATTTTCTTTATCACCATCTTTTTAGTGATTTCGTTTTTAAGAGTTTATTAATTTTTTGATTGAGAAAGTTATATATACTTATTTTTTATTATTTTTTTCATGGGTGTAAAAATTACAGAGTTAGTTCCTCGGAGAGATTTGAAATGGGAAGAATTGAATGGAAAAAGTTTAGCTATAGATGCTTCTAATGTTTTATTTCAGTTTATGAGTTCTATAAGGCAACAGGATGGGACGCCGTTAATGGATTCTAATGGAAAAGTTACTTCACATTTAATGGGTTTGTTCACCAGGGTTCCTAATCTTATGATGAAAGGTATTAATCCTGTATTTGTATTTGATGGAATTGCTCCTCATTTAAAACAAAAGACTAGAGATCTTAGAAGAGCTGTTAAAGAAAAAGCTAAAGAAAAATATGATAAAGCTTTATTAGAAGAAGATGAAGAAGGTATTGGTAAATATGCCAAGCAATTAACTTATATTAATTCTGATATGTTTAATGAATCTAAAGAACTGTTAATGGCTTTAGGGCTGTCAGTAGTACAAGCTCCTTCAGAAGCAGAGGCGCAATGTGCTTATATGGCAAAGAAGAATAAAGTTTGGGCTTCAGCATCACAAGATTATGATTCTTTATTGTTTGGAGCACCAAAATTGATTTTTAATTTAACTTTATCACAAAAAAGGAAATTAAGCGGGGGAAAATTTGTTTATATTTCTCCTTATTTAGTTGAGTTGGATAAAGTTTTGTCTGATTTGAAATTAACACAAGATGATTTGATTGTATTAGGGATTTTAGTAGGGACTGATTACAATCCTGGAGGGGTTTTAGGGATTGGGCCTAAGAAAGCATTGAAATTATTAAAAGAAGAAAAAGATTATTCTAAAATATTTAGTAAATTAAATGTTAATTTTGATTGGGAAGAGATATTTAATACTTTTAAGAATATTCCTGTAGAAGATGTTGTTTTAAATAAAACTAAATTGGATGAAGAGAAAGTTAAGAAAATTCTTGTTGATGGACATGATTTTGATATTAACAGGGTTGAGAAAACTTTATTAGAGATTAAAGGAAAAGAGAATAACGGTTTAAAAAAATGGTTTTAAAATGTATCAAAGTTTTGAAAAAAGAAGCTGAAAAAGTAAAAGAATTTTTAGTAAATAATAAATTATTAGTTTCTGGTTATAGGCTTGTAAAAGATGAGGAGAATATTTATTTTCCTGTGTTGAAAACTGTTAAAGGATATAAAATTATTGAAAAAGAATTTGAGAAAATTGAAGATAATATTTATGTTGGTTCATATGATCAAATTGGAGATATAATCCTTGTCGGTGAAGATGTTACTGATGTTAAAGATTTTTTGAAAATTAAAGGTGTGAAGACAGTATTAAGAAAAAAAGGAATTCATCATGGAGAATTTAGGACTCAGGATTTAGAGTGTGTTGCTGGAGAAGATAAGAGAGAGACTTTGTATAAAGAAAATGGTGTTAATATAAAATTAAATGTTGAGACTTGTTATTTTTCTCCGCGATTGGGTACTGAAAGAATGAGAATTGCCAAGTTAGTTAAAAAAGGGGAAAATGTGTTAGTTTTGTTTTCTGGAGTTGCGCCATATCTTTTAGTTATTGCAAAACATTCTAAGGCTGCATTAATTGTTGGTGTTGAAAAAAATCCTGAAGCTTATAGGTATGCTGTGTATAATTGCAGGAAATATAAAAATATTCAATTGCTTAATGAAGATGCAAAGGATTTCAAATTTGATTTGAAGTTTGATAGAGTTTTAATGCCTCTACCTAAATCTGCTGAAGAGTTTTTAGATGTAGCGATGAAAAATTTGAGTAAAAACGGAGTGATACATTTTTATGATTTTGAGACGGCAAAAGATATTCCT
>CAYHOR010000093.1:0-3689 GCA_964358235.1 Candidatus Woesearchaeota archaeon | reverse complement strand
ATGGTCAATTTGTTCATTCAAAATATATTAATAAAAATAAAAGAAGATATAATCATATTCGCAAAGAGTTGCAGTCCAAAGGCACTCGTTCAGCAAAGAAAAAATTAAAATCTCTTTCAGGACGAGAAAGACGGTTTATGTCGGGCTACAACCATTTGCTGGCAAAGAAAATTGCATCATTGCCATATGGTGCATTTGCAATGGAAGACTTGAAAGGTATTAGAAAAGGAAGAAAAGGTAAAGTGTTCAACAGAAAAAGAAGCAATTGGGCTTATTTCCAGTTTAGAAAAATATTGGAATACAAAGCACAAGAACAAGGAAAGCAAGTTATTCTTGTAGATCCAAAATATACATCTCAAGAATGTTACCTTTGTGGATACACTGATAAAAATAATAGAGTTGGAAGTTTGTTTCATTGCAAGGAATGTGGATTTCAATGCCATGCAGATTTGAATGCGAGCAAGAACATCTCTCGATGAGGATACATAATCTTCTTTAGGCAGGCTGCTGTAAATCAGCCATATATCTCAAACTATGAAATCAATAGATAGAGTTTAGAGATAATGAATCTGTCAGAAGCGAAACGCTCATGGGATTTATCCCTGAGATAGCTTCTAGGTATATTTAAGTTTACGAAGCATATCTAATTGTCTTTTTGCAATTTCATCTGAGGTTTCTTCCATAAAACTTTTACATTGTTTTAATATTTAAAAAGGTTTACAAGAGAAAACTCTAGTTTTTTAGATAGATTTATATTTTAGTTATTATTAATTACGCTCAGGCTGGGATTTGAACCCAGAGATCCTGTGAGGATAGGGTTTCCTCAAACCTTTAGTTTCCCTAAAAGTGCTAAAGGTATTTTGAGACCCTCGCCATACCATTAGGCGACCTGAGCGTAATATAATTCTAAAAAATTTGTTTAATAAAGGTTTACAAGAAATTTCCGTAAATCTTTCAGAATTATGAAACAAACTATTCTAGTAATGGATCTGGAAATATTTTATCTGTTTTCATTTGTCCTAAACGAACTCCTACTCTTCCAATTAAATCTAATCTTATTTTATAAAGTGGATATTCTTGCCATTTATCTTCTAAAGATTCTTTTGCAAGTCTTATTATCCCAAAACTTAAATTTGGTTGTATTAATGTAGATCAATGTTCTACTCTGTTAGAAAATGCATATAAATTATCAAATAATCTTTGTTCTTCTTCTGTAAATGTTTCTAAATCATAAACTATTCCCTCAATGGTTTGATATTTCATAATAATCTTTAGGTTGTAGTGGTTTATAAAATTTAAGAAAGAATAAAAAAATTATAATTGAATTGGTGAACCCCGACTTGATAGTTTTGGTTCACATTTTGGACAGTATGGTACAATTTCAGATGTTACTCTTCCTGAACCTGAACATGGAAATGGACCATCCCAAATTGGTTGAATAACTTTTGCTCCTTGTATTTTTGAACCACAATCCTTGCAAACATATTCTTGTAATAATCCTTCTTCTTTTTCAACTTTATATATTATATCTCTTCCTCTGGGTTGCATATATTTTGTTCCATCTGATCCTGTTGCAAATGTTGGAATGTGTGCAAATTTGTTTCCTTGGTCTAATGCTTTTTGCCAAGGGTCTGTTAGTTTGAATTCAAGTGTTTCTTCTACCATTTTTTCCTCCTAAAATATTAAATAAAAAAATTAATAATAAGTTTTACCTTCTTTAGGTTCTAATTCATCATCATCGTCATCATCGTCTTTCATTTTTCTGAAAGCTACGATTAATCCAATTAAGATGATTAGTACTATCAAGATGATAAAGCCTACTTTTAACATTGAGCTAGTATCTCCAAATACACTGCTATCTTCACTTACATTCATAGTCATAGCAACATCTTCAATTAATTTATCATTGCTGTCTAAGATTTGCAGGCTAAAGTCGTAATCTCCTGAAGCTTCTGAGTCTGGTGTTAATGTTATTTCAATTTCTTCAGTGCTTCCAGATGCTACTGTAACTGAACTAGGAGATACTGAGCTTGTAGCCCATTGACTAATCCCATTTACTGTTACTTTATAAGTTTCAGATTCTGAACCTGAGTTTGAAAATTTCAAATTAAATGAAGTCTCTTCATCTTGAGAACCTTTAACTGTTGTTGAACTCAAACTTACTGTAGTTTTTGCAGTTCCAGTTGCTTCAGAACTTTCAACACCGTCTACTTTAACTTTATATGTTTCTTCAAATGAGTCATGTCCTCTATTGTAAGAGACTTTAACTGTTAATGTGTAATATCCAGATTCAACTTCATCATCTAATTGTAAATCAAAGTAAGCAGAGTCAGAACTTTCTTCATCTTCATTATCAATTTCACTAGAAGATAATTCTTCAATGTATTCAGTTTGAGAATCTAAATCTTCTAATGAAACTTCAACTTTAATGTCATTTTCTTTTTTTTCACCAAGATTTTCTATTCTTACTTCAACTGGGAAATCATCACCAGCTTTAATTGTTGAATCATAGATAACATCTAAGATATTTAATGAATGACTTGGTCTTTCTGCGTATAAATCATAAGATTCTCTTTCTTCATCGTCACTGTCGTAAACTTCAACATATAAGGTATAATCATTGTCATCTACATCCAAATCTTCAGGAATGGTTATAGTCAACGTCTTTCTATAATTTACGCCTGGTTCAATGTCAAATGAGCTTGTTGTAGCTTCTAAATCATCATATTCATAACCACCAATCCAAGCTTTAACTTTAACTTCAACGCTGCAATCATCTACATCACCATCTGGGCAAGTAGAAGAGTTACCTGTACCTTCTAAATATACTTTTATTTCAATATCATCATTTAATTCAATACCACTAATGTCTCCGTCGGAAACTTGTATTCCATCAACGTAAACATTAGTAATATCATATAAATCACTATCTGCACTAGCAAATACTGTTAATGCTATAGTTGCAATCAATATCATTAATATTGTCTTATTCATTTTGCATCCCCCGCAATTTTTGATGTTAAAATGCTCTAAATCTAATTTTTATAAACCTTGTGGTAAGATTATTAGAAATTAATTACTTACTTGTGAAAATTAATATTAGATTGTTTTTACTACTTTAAAAACATTATTTCTTTTTTTGTTTCTTTTGGAAGAACAGCAAGTATACAATAGGTAGTATTCCTAAAGTATTGATTAGTAAAATACACACAAACCAAGCTGTTTGTTCATTTCTTGCAGATCTCCACAATCCTAGACCTTTCCAAATTAAATCCCATATTATCAAAGGAATTAAAACCATTACTATCCATATTGGTAACATAGTAAATTATAGAATGTATTAGATTATAAAGATTACTTTTCTAGATTTAATATTTCCTGCATTTCTTTTTCTGAGATTGCACAGCCTTTTAATCTCATACCCCAAAGAACTGCATCTAAAATTTCTTTTTTGTTTCCTTGTGGCATATAATTATTTAATATTCCCATTTCGTATGCAATTACACCAAGTTCAGTAGATCGTAAAACTTTTACTCCAGAATATTTTTGTTTTAATACTTTTAATTTTGAAGTATCGATATTTACTTCAGTGTGAAGTTTTTCTCCAAAGAATTTAACTAAAGTTTCTGGGGATTCTATTAAAATTTTTGTAGTTCTTTCATCAATAGCCAATGCGTCTGCGTTGATTT
>CAYHOR010000092.1:0-3693 GCA_964358235.1 Candidatus Woesearchaeota archaeon | reverse complement strand
TTCTTGGTAAGCCACTTCCAGAAAATTATTTTGTAGGAAGATATAATTTTTCAGGAATAGAAATTTCATGTTCAAAAACAAAAGCAAAAATAAAGAAAGGTGAATTCAAGGGTTGGGACGATGTTAGATTACCATTCTTAGCAGCATTACGAAGAAGGGGAATTCAACCTGAAGCGTTATTAAGATTTACAGAAGAAGTAGGATTATCACCAGTGGATAAATCTATGGAAGGTTCAGATTTTTTCAAAATAATTTATTCATATAACAAAGATATTATTGATTCAACTTCAAAAAGATATTTATTTGTAAAAGGTAATGAAAAAATAAAGATAGAAAATGATATAAAAAATGTAACTGTATCTTTACATCCAGAAAATAAAGAGTTAGGCCTGAAAAAAATAAAAGTTGGAAAAGAATTTTATGTCCAAGACCCTATAAAGAAAAATGAAAATTATAGATTTATGCATATTTTAAACTTCAAAAATAATAAATTTGTTTCAAAAGAATACGACCAAGAATTAAAAGCTAAAATTATTCATGCGGTGCCTGTTGAAGATTCAATTGATGTTGAGATATTAATGGATACTGGAGAAATAATAAAAGGTAAAGGTGAAGGAGCATTAAAAGATTTGAAAGAGGGCGAAATTATTCAGTTCGAAAGAATGTTTTTCTGTAGATTAGAAGATAAGAAAAAAATGTTATTTCTTTATACGCATGACTAAATAATAGAACTATTACTTCCTAGATTAAACTTTTTTCCATTCATTTTCACTGTAACATTATTCCCTATAATTGAATCTTCAATTTCCAAACCTTCTAATAATACATCATTGCCAATTATTGAACTTCTAACTTTACAATTTATTAATTTTGAATTTTTCCCAATTGAAACATTTTCAAATAGTTGAGTATTTTCAAGTATAACATTTACATCTTTACTTACTGAGCCATTTAACAATATTTTATTAGCTGATAGTAATTTTTCTACAGAGCCTGTATCTAAATCATTTACACTTTTAATTAGTATTTTTTTCCCTTCATTAATCATATTAATAAAAGCGTCTGTTAAAAAAAACTCTCCAATATCATTTTCTCCTTTATCTAAAACTATTTTAACAAAATGATTAATAAAATTATAGCCATCAAAGAAATAATACATTCCAACATTGACTAAATTAGAAGGTGGACTCTTAGGTTTCTCAATTAAACCAATAAGTATATTGTTTTCGTGCAATAGCACTCCATAATTCTCTGGATCTTTAACTTCTCTTGAAAAAATTATTCCATCATATCCATTAACTAATTCATATAAATTAGTGATATCATCTAATAATATTTCATCAGCATAAACTATGAGAATATCATCTTTAGGTTTAATAAACTCTTTCGCTTGATAAATTGCATGAGCAGTACCAAGAGGATTATTTTGCATAGCAAACTTGAACTTAATATTAGGATAAAGTTTAGGAAGGTTTTCTTTCACACTTTCTTCAGTATATCGATCATGGATAATTATTATTTCTTCAGGATTAAGAAGCAAGAATGGTTTTAAAATATAGTCAATAACATATTTTCCAGCAACATGTAAAAAAGGTTTGGGATTAGAATAGCTATGTGGTCGAACTCTTTTACCTCTTCCAGCTATGGGAATTATAAGTTTCATTGGATATAACAGTCATCTCCCACATTGAAGGAGTGTCCATCTTTTTTTATTTTAACATTGTCACCAATAACTGAATCTTTTATTGTCAAACCTTGAAGAATAGTATTCTCACCGATAATAGAATTTTCTATATTACAATTAATAATTTGAGTATTATTTCCTAAAGAAATATTTTTTCCAATAATTGAATTTTTTATTTGAAGATTATTACCTTTCCATATACTTCCTTTTAAAATCTTTTGATGAGTTGCCAATATAGTTTCAATCTTACCAGTATCAAACCAATCATCAACTTCTTCAACTAAAAGAGTTTTATTATCCTGCATCATTAAAACAAAAGCATCAGTCAAAAAATATTCTCCATTTATCATAATATCTAATTTTATCAATTTTTCAATATATTTTATTAAATCTTTACCATTTTTTACATAATAAGCGCCAATTGCTGCAAGTTTAGATATAGGAGTTGAAGGTTTTTCTACAAATTTGGTAATGTGTTTATTATTATGAACAATTACTCCAAATCTTTGATAATCTTCAACTTCTTTAGCAAAAATAACTGCGTCCGATTCTTTTTTTAAATGATTTATACAAGATAGATCTTTAACAAAAATAGTATCACTAAACAAGATAAAAATGTCATCATCCTTTTTGATTAAGTCTTTTGCTTGGAGAATTACATGACCAGGCCCTAAAGGCATTTCTTGTATTGGAAAAGAAAATTTATAATTGGGATATTTTGTTTCAAGAAATGTTTTATAATCTTTGTTATAGATTGGATCTGTGATTATAATATATTCTTCAGGATTTAAAGTTGAAAGATGATCTATTAAATATTCAATCACTGTTTTTCCTGCAAGTTTTAAAAAACTTTTTGCTTTTGAATAACTATGTGGACGAACTCTAGTACCTTTTCCAGCTACGGGGATAATTACTTTCATAAACTTTAGGTAAAAAAAAGGTTTAAAAAGGTTGTGGAGATTAAATCAGTTCAATAATCTCGCCAATTTTTCGTTTACATTGGTAGAATTTAGCAGGTCTATGTGATACTCCTTCAGTTATATTTCCTGTTTCTTCTATAACATCTAATGAAAGAATTTTTTTTCTAAAATTTCGTTTATCAAAAGGTTTGTTGAAAATAATTTCATATATTTTTTGA
Source organism: Candidatus Woesearchaeota archaeon (assembly GCA_964358235.1). Lineage (GTDB taxonomy): Archaea > Nanobdellota > Nanobdellia > SCGC-AAA011-G17 > GW2011-AR17 > JAGVZZ01. Next base: position 871 of record CAYHOR010000092.1, on the reverse strand, counting down.
AGTTGAGTTAAAGTAAATTTTTTTGAAAGAAATTGAAATGCTACAGTTGTATATTCCAGTTTCCATTGAAGTCTTTTTAAAGAATATTCAAAAATAGATTTATGATCAAAAGCTAATTTAGGAAGTTTATATGCTGAAAACCATTGTGCTTCAGTTACATCTGTGCTTGCTTTCAAAATTTGATTTTCAGAATTAATTAATGCAAAATAAGCTACAGTTATAACACGTCCTCTTGGATCTCTTGTTGGATTTCCAAAAGTATAAAGTTGTTCTAGATAAACATCTTTAACTCCTGTTTCTTCTACAAGTTCTCTTTTTGCCGCATCATCTAATGATTCATTTAATTGTACAAAACCACCAGGAATTGCCCACCAATCTTTGAATGGTTCATATTTTCTTTTAATTAATAGAACTTTTAAAGATTCATATTGGATAGTAAAAATAACAATATCTACTGTTAACCAATTTTTAATTGCTAGATCCATGTTAGTGTATTATATACGTGAATTTATAAATGTTTATATCACATTTTTTTAAAACATTAATTAATGTTTAAAAATATTCTTAAACAGTGCTTAAAGAGAATATTCTCCTTTGAGATCTTAGACCTGTCTGTTGATTATATAAAATGTTTCGATTAATTTTAGCTCCAAATGTATGTAAAATATCTACGTAAATTATTCCTGCTCCTTGAATTCTATTAAAACGATCAAAAAAACATTCACTACCGTAAATGTTCTGTTCTAGTAAAGAATCCTCTCCTCCTGCATAAGAATGTAATATACGAATAGATAATTCTGTAATAGGAGTATTACTAGAATATACTTTACTGTTAGGATCAGATTGCATCGTAAACCTGAATATTACTCAG
>CAYHOR010000091.1:0-3813 GCA_964358235.1 Candidatus Woesearchaeota archaeon | reverse complement strand
ACGACTACAAAAGAAGATTTAAGAGACGCGTATGAGCATGTAATGAAGCATATTTATATGGGGCAGGCTGAAGCTGGTATTACTAGGCATGAGTTAGATTGGTTGTTTGGTATTAATCTTTCTAGAGCTTTGACGTTATCTGTCAAGAATGCTACTGGCGTGTTTAAGGTATTAAGTTCTGGGAGAGTTCAAGGTCCTGCGTTGAAAATCCTTGCAGACAGAGAAATTGAAATAAAAAAATTTATTCCGGTTCCTTATTATGAATTAGAGTTAGATACTAAAGAGTTAGTTGCGTTACATGAAGAAGGAAAATTTCAAGATAGAAATAAAGCTGAGTCTATATATAATAAGTGCAAAGGGAAGAAAGCTGTTGTTAAAAAGTTAGATAAAGAGAAGTTTAATCAAGATCCACCTCATCCGTTTGATTTGACTGCGTTACAAGTTGAAGCTTATAGGACTTTAAGAATACAACCATCTATAACTTTAGAAATTGCTCAGTCATTGTATATCAATTCTTATATTTCATATCCTAGAACTTCTTCTAATCAATTGCCTGAGAGCATTGGTTTTAAAAAAATAATGGATAAATTATCAAAACAAGATAAATATAGTCCGTTATGTAAAGAGTTGTTAAAAGGAAAGTTAGTTCCTAATAATGGTAAGAAGAAAGATGAGGCTCACCCTGCTATTTATCCAACTGGAGAAGTTCCTGAGGGATTGGATGAAAAAGAAGTTAGGTTATATGATTTAATTGTCAAAAGATTTTTAGCAACTTTTGCAAAACCGGCTGTTAGAGAGACTATTAAAATTGTTGTTGATGTAAATAGCGAGAATTTTCTGGCTTCTGGAACTAGAACTGTTGAAGAAAATTGGCACAAATTTTATAGACCATATGTTAAGTTTGATGAAGAAGAAATAAAAGTTGAGGAAAAGCAAGAGTTGCATATTAAAGATTTGAAGATTAATGATAAAGAAACGTCACCTCCAAGAAGGTTTACACCAGCGTCTATAATTAAGGAACTTGAGAAAAGAAATTTAGGAACCAAGGCGACACGTTCTGAGATTATTGAAAATTTATTTGATAGAAATTATTTGAAGAAAGGGGATTCTATTGAAGTTACTGATTTAGGTTTACGGACTGTTGAGGTTTTAGGAAAAAATTGCCCTGAAATATTAGATGAAAAATTAACTAGAGATTTTGAAATTGATATGAACAAGATTAGGAAAGGAAAGAGCACTGAAAAAGAAACTTTAGATCATGCTGAAAAATTCTTAACAAAAGTTTTAAGTGATTTCAAAAAAAATGAAATTGAAATTGGAAAAGAATTGTTAGGTTCATATAGAGAAACACAAAAGCAAGAGAGTTATGTTGGTCCTTGTTCTTGCGGGGGTGATTTACAGATTAAATATACACCTAAATTTAAGAGTTATTTTATTGCTTGTTCAAAATATCCTGAATGCAAGCAAACTTATTCTTTACCCCGTGGTTTTTTGGCTAAAAATTCTGATAAAAAGTGTGAAGTTTGCGGTTATCCTGAAGTTATTTTAATTAGTAAAGGAAAGAGGCCTTGGGCTTATTGTATTAATAAAATTTGTCCAAAAAAAGAAGAGTATAGAAAATCTGTTGAGAAGAAAAATTCTGAAGTGAATACTGGTCGAGTTAATTATTCTTCTGCAGGTGAAGATAGGCCTTCTGCTATGGATCAACCTTTTACTTCAATGCCTTAGACTTCTAATCCTTGACTTGTTATAATATAAGGGATTTCTACACTTGTTTGTTCAATCTTTAATTTTCTTTTATCTAATTTTATTGTATATTTTGAGAAATTGTTAAATAGATTTTCTGCTATTGGATGACATTGACTGTTCATATCGCTGTAAACCTGAGAAGTGAGAATTATTGGAATTTTTAGTTCTCTCAGCATTAAAAACATTTTAATTGTTGCGGGTTTGATATTAATGTTTTCTTGAATTTTTCTACGATGATATTTTGTAAATGAGTCTACTATTACTAAAGAAATATGTTTCATTTCTTGTAATGATTTAATTGCTGCAAATTGTTCAGAATATCTTTTTACTTGGATTAGGATAATATTTTCTAAATTAATATTGGGATTTATTTGTTGAAGACGTTCAATATTAAATGAGTTTTCTGTATCAATGAATACTATCTTTCCTTTTGTATTTGATAAAATTTGAAGTGATAATGTGGTTTTACCTGATGCAGGTGGGCCATATATCAAAGTGATATCTTTTGGAAATTTTAGATATTGGAGCATAGTAATATTTTAAGTTTCGGATTTATATGATTTGTTGTAGTAATTATACTATTCTCTATCATTAAACCATTCTCTAAATAAGTGAACAAAAACATTAATCATTTGCTCAGAAACTGGTTTTTGTTTAATATCCTTTATTATTTCTCTAACTAATATTACAAATTCTGGTCGATTTACAAATTCAAAATCTATATTTTCATGAACAAATTCAAAATATGTACCTTCTTGAGCCATTAATTCATGAACTCTTGCTTCAATATTATCAAAAACTAATCCTACCCATTGATAAGTAATTCCTTCTGTAATTTCTCCAGAGAATATTTCTCCAATTCCTTTTTTCATTCGTTTAAGTAACTGTTTTTCTCCTTTATTCATAGTTTTAATTATATGTTCTCCCTTGATTAATCCTAGGAATAAAGTTTCAAAATTTTCTCTTTTATCAATCTGTTTTATTATTTCTAATTCTAATTCTAATTGTGATTTAAGATGAGATAATAATTTCTGTGGATTTCCTGATTTTGTGAATAATATCCTTACCAAATGCAATTGATATTTTAAAATAGAATATAACTGTTGTAATAATTTAAAGACCTATTCATGTTTGGTTTCAGCATAGTTTAAACATTGTTCCAATCTTTGAATTCGTTTTATTTTTTTTGAATGTTCTAAAGTTTCTAAATCAGATATTAATTCTGATTCTTCTTTTTCTTCATTTGAAATATCTATTAATTCTAATTCTAATAAGCTTTTTAATTTATTTAAATCTTTTAGTTTTAAATCTAATTTTAGAATAATAGCTTCTTTTTGATTAATAGTAGCTTTATAACTATTCCAATGTTGAATTATTGATTTATTATCCTTTTCAATTTCTATTGCTAAAGATTCTGTTTCTTCAAAAAATCTATTTAATAAACTCATAAGAATATAGTCTTTTTTGAGTTTATATAATTTGTTGTAGTATATTTTTTATAGTGAGAGATATTTTTAGTAGTTATGGAGAAAGTTAAAGATAAGATTTACAAGATTTCTGGGGATAGTAATGTATATTTTTTAGATTTTTATACTAAAATAATTATTGATACTAGTTGTTATGAAAATAGAGAATTAGTTAAAAAAGAATTAAAAGGAAAGTTAGAACAAATAGAAATTGTAATATTTACTCATTTACATTATGATCATATAGGAAATTGGGATTTGTTTAAGAATGCTAAATTTTATGCTTCTTCTGACGAAATTAAGTTTTTTGAAAAAAATCCTTTAGGTAGTGTGTTGAACAAGGAAGTTTTGAAAAATTTCAAAGTCAAACTATTATACTTAGAAGAATTAGATTTAAAATCATTAGGATTGAAATTAATTTCTACTCCTGGGCATACTGTTGGGAGTATTTGTTTATTGTATGAAGATGTTCTTTTCAGTGGTGATACTTTGTTTGAAGAAGGTTATGGCAGATTAGATTTACCTAGTTCGAAGCCTGCTGAGATGAAAAAAAGTTTAGAAATATTAAAGAAAATTAAATTTAAGATTCTTTGTCCTG
>CAYHOR010000090.1:0-3825 GCA_964358235.1 Candidatus Woesearchaeota archaeon | reverse complement strand
AACTGAAGCATTTTCCTTAAAATTAATATTTAATTTCAAAAAACAATCTCTGACAAAAATTTTCAATTCTTCAAGTTCATAATCTTCAAATTTCTTGAAATATACTTTTGTCATTTAACACCAAAATAATAATAATAAATTACCTTGCTCATTTCTTTCGGACTCATAACCGTATCTAAAAATGCTTGGCCTACTAAAGGACAATGACATTGATTAGACTTGACAAATTTCCTCATCCTATTAGCTTGTAAAGAATTCCAAAGTTTTGTAAAATTATAATTATAATCCCTAACATTCCCCATCTCTTTCTTGAAAGCCTGAACATTGCATAACCATAACCCTCCCCAAGGATTTAGATGAGCATTGCTAATTCCGGCATAACAAGAAACATACCTTCTTCCACGGCTCATTACTTTTCCAGCTCTTTTGTAATAAACAATCCTAAACGCTTGTATTAATCTGCTCAATTTTCTTCTCGTTCTAAACTTCTTTTTTACATCATCAATTAAAACATCTACAACTTTCAAATATTCCTTTCCAGTAGGAGTAACTTTCAAATCTTTCATTACAGAACCAAAATTTTGATTTAATTTATCATCAGCAACATCAACATTGAACAACTCCGCCCGAGTATCTGCAATTTCATGCAAAAAATTATCCAACTTAAAATTTTTTTCAACATATTCAGTAATCTCTTTCAAATCATCAAGATTTTTCATACTAATTGTTACTCCTGCATCAACATATAAATTAGAATATTTTTTTCTTAACTCAACAAGAATATTATGAACTTCAATTACTTTATCAAAATTACCCTTGACTCCCCGAATATTATCATGTTTTTCACCTATGCCATCTAAAGACATCTTTATTGTCAAATGCATATTAGAAGGAATTTTTCTCAAAATACTTTCAGTAGATTTTTTTATTCTGTCAGGTGCTAAACAATTTGTAGGCATATGAATAACTTTTGGTTTCAAATACTTCGCAGCCAATCTACAAATTTCATCAATGTCATCTCTTAAAAAAGGCTCACCACCACAAATGCTTAACTGAAAAATAGGCTTCATTGTCTTAAAGACTTTCTCAATCTCCTGAATATTCAACTCTTTCTTTTCAATTTCGGGATACTCTTTGTACAATTTCCAAATGTTACACATTGTACACTGAGATTGGCATTTATTTGTAATGCTAAAATTAAAAAATAATGGTTGTGGAGGTCTAATTAACCCTAACATTGCAAGTTTGTATCCAATTACTCTAGGCAAAACCCTGAATCCATAATTCAATATCATTTTATATTTTTATAAACCTCAAAAGTTTTTTCTGCAACATTATCCCAATCAAAAGTATTATCCAATTTTTTAGCTCCAGATATTAATTTATTTTGCAATTTTTTATCCTTTAATAACTTTATCACGCTCAATTCTAAACTATGAACATTCCCACCTTGGACTATCAAAGCACTCTCTCCATCTTTCAAAAATTCAGATACTCCTCCAACATCAGAAATAACAATAGGTTTGTTGAACGCTAATGCAACTAATAATGGACCACTAATAGTTTGTTCAGTATTATAATATGGCAAAACAACAATGTCAGCTAAATCAAAAAACTTGTGAACATCTTTATCAATAATATAATTTGGAATAACTTTTATTTTATCATAAACTTCTTTTTCATAAGTCTTCCAATTTTGCCAAAGCTCTCCTGCAATTATTAACTTTGCATTAGATTCTTCTTTTAAAATTCCAGGTAAAGCCCTTAACAAATATCTTAATCCTTTGTACTCACGAATATACCCAAAAAATAATATTATTTTATCATCCTTACTATAACCAAACTCTTCTCTTAATTCTTTATTAGATTCTTTTTTCCATTTAGTAAAATAACCAAAAGTTCCATGTGGAACAGTATGAACATTATCAACATTAATTCCATAATCTTCAATTAATCTTTTTCTATTTTGTTCAGCATGAACTATAAAATGATTAACTTTTGAAAACACCATTTTAGTAAAAAACCTATCCACAATTGTGGATTCGTGTGGCTCAATATTATGACAAGTCAATACAACTTTTTTTCTATAAAAAATTCTGTTTAATTTTAAAATAGTATATTGTAATGGAGCTAATAATGGAGATACCCAATGCAAATGAATAATATCGCATTTACTCAATTTAAAATACGCTCTTATCCAAGAAAAAGGATTATACCAAGTTACAAAATTCAAACTTTCCTTATAAAATTGAATTCCACTTCTATTTTCTTTAGGCAACTTACCTTTGTAAAAAAATGGAGGATATAATTTATCAAATCCAACTAACTCAAAATCAACTTTATCTTTCATAGAATTAACTAACAATACTGAATACTGTACTATCCCCCCCTGAAACGGAGGGTTATGAACTAACATTCCTACTTTCATTTTGCCTTGAAAAATATTTTTCCCTTGATTATAGATTTAGCACCTCTAAAAGTATACTTGAAATCATTATAATTTCTAATCATTGCTAACTGCTTTAAAATATAACTTGGTCTCAAAAAGAATTTCGCATGCGCTTTGCTAACAATGCTCATTAACTCTTCTCTAGAAACTTGAGTTTTTAATATAGGCCCAGAAGTCATATCAAACATAGAAAAATCATTTAATGCTTCTTCATAAAACCATCCTTCTTTTAATGCAATATCATACATCTCAGACCCTGGATGTGGAAATACTAAAGAATATTGTACAGTGTCAGCATTTAATTCTAATCCAAAATTAATAGTTTTCTCCATCTCTTCTCTTGTCTCCCAAGGAAAACCAACCATTAAATTTACATGAGCAATTATCTTAGCTTTTTGTGTTAATTTAACAGCATTTCTTGCTTGATCCAAATCAATTCTCTTATTTGTTCTTTTTAACGTCTCTGGATTAGCACTTTCAACGCCATAACAAATCAACTTGCATCCAGACTTTTTCATCACATTAAACATCTCTTCATCAGCACAATCAACCCTACAGCTGCATCCCCATACAATTTTAATCTTTCTATTTAATATTTCATTACAAATATCCATTACTCTATTTTTAGAAATATTAAAAGTATCATCATCAATAAAAATTTCTTTCATTCCATATTCATTAATCAACCATTCTAGTTCATCAACAATATTTTTAGGTGAACGTACTCTTACTCTATGATTATAAAATATATTCGGCCATAAACAAAATGAACAAATATTAGGACAACCTCTAGCAGCCATAACAAAAGTAAATGGTAAATTCTTTACATGTCCTTCAATATACCATTGATGTGGAATCAAATTCCTATCTGGAAAAGGTAAACTATCTAAATCTTCAATTAAAACATCATTAGGATTATTGATAATTTTATCTTTGCTTCTAAAACAAATACCTTTTATTTTTTCAAAACTTTTCTTATCTTTTAATGCATTAATTACATTCAAAGTAATAAAATCATGCTCTCCTTTAATTACAAAATCAACTTTGCTTTCTTCAATACATTTCTCAGGAAATTTTGTTACATGACTTCCAGCCATCAACACTTTGACATCTAATTTATCTTTAATTTTATCAACAAATTTAATATCAAAATTATAAGTCGGAGTAGCAGTCTCAATGAAAATAACATCAGGTTTGATTTTTAAGATCTCATTAATTGTCATATCTTCATCATAATCTTGAACAACACTATCAATATATGAAACATCATATCCATTGTTCTTCAATAAAGTTGCAGTATAGCACAATAAAATAGGATATCTATTAGTCTTATCTCCTCTTTTTCTAGGCCACCTATTTTGACTTCTAAGTCCAAA
>CAYHOR010000089.1:0-3971 GCA_964358235.1 Candidatus Woesearchaeota archaeon | reverse complement strand
AACATCTCTAGAATCCCCAGGCTGTAACAATCCTGTTGATAGACAAATCTTTCTAATCAAATCTCTTTTAGACATCTCGTATGGCTTTTCATACTTTCGTAAAGTAATTTCAGCCAATGGTGTATCTTTAGAAACTTTCATTTTAACCTCTTTACTGATTCTTTAGTTAGTATTGTCATTTGTTCAATAGCAATTTGATTTAATTTATCTAATCTCTTAGATTTGTCCAAACCTTCTTTAATAAATAAAGCATTTAAATTTTCTAGATTTGATAAACAAACTAATTGTGAAACATCTGCATAATCTCTCATGTTTCCTTCAAGAGAAATATTTTTTTCTTTCCATTCTTTTGCTGTCATTCCAAACAAAGCTAAATTTAATATATCTGCTTCAGAAGCATAAATTAAATTTTCTTCATTCTTAGTTATTTCTTTTGGAATTAAATTGTTTTTTATTGCATTAGTATGTATTCTATAATTAATTTTGGCTAATTCTCTTTTAATATTCCATCCTAGTTTTAGTCTTTCACTTTCCTCATTTTTTAATCTTCTAAATTCTTTAATGAAATAGAGTTTGAATTCTGCTGAAATCCAAGAAGCAAATTCTAAAGCAATATCTTCATGAGCATAGGTTCCACTGTCATACCTTCCTCCTTTTGAAATAATACCCATTGCATTAGTCAATTCTATCCATTTAGAAGGAGAAATAGTAAAAGAATTCAATCCTGTACTAGATTTAACCGTATCAAATCCGACACGGTTAAAATTAGAATTATGAATAATTTCCCAAATTCCTAAAAATTCAATAGTATTTCTATTTCTAAGCCAATTAATTACAACAAACCTAGGTTCTTCTGGATTTTTATATTTAGCAATATCAGTAAGTGAAATATAATCTTCTTTTTCTTGAATGTTTACTGAAACTTCCGTTCCAAGTATATTTATTGTTTTTTTCATTTTAACCTCTTTCTTTTTTCTTTTTCAGGTGCATCTAAATAATTATCATTCGAACTTACTGATTTCCCTATTTTTCTCTCAGCATCCAGCCTTGCATTTCCTGCTACTTCTCCGCCTTGTTTAGCATCATCTTTGCATTCTTCAAAACCTTTAGAATCCTTAGTTTTAGTTATTTCTGTTGTAACTTTCTCTCCAAGCATATTAAAAATTAATTCTAAATCATTCATATGATCTCTAAGATTTTCTTTATTCAAACCTTTGAAATCTTTGTATTCTTCAACAGTTTTTCCAAAAGTTGCTTTAGATATTTCATTTGTTAAGATTGCAAACTCTTTTCCTTCCTGAACATCTCGATTTTTCCATTCCTCGGTCAGTTCTTGCCTGACAGCAATACCACGCAATCTTTTCTCGATCCATTCTTTTGAATATCCTTTCTGTTCATATAGATCTTTCATTCTTTTTTGAGCTAATTCAGGATTTTCTATTTCTTGAACTCTTTCGTATCCAACTTTTGCAAGCCATAATTTGAAAGGTTCTGCTTTTGGCGAAGGTATAGATTGTATTATTCTAAAAGCTCCTTCAGTGTTAGTGCAATCTGTATCATAGTATTTACCATCAGAAGAGAGTAGTTTCAGTTGTCCGATATTTTCGGACATCTCAAAACCTTCTTCAATTAATTTAGTTTTAAGATCTGACCAGTACTTTCGTGCTCTTCCACTTTCTGTAAGTGCTTCAATTATATCAACTACTGAGAACCACCATTCATTATTATGCCAAGTTCTTCTGATTCTTTTATCTTGAAATACTATTAATGAATTATCCATTTTAAACCTCCTATGAACGTAAACTGGTCGAATTCGATCTCTTTTAGCTTAGTTGAAAAAAAACTATTTAAACCTGGCGCGGGCAAATGCCGTGTCCACCCCTACTTGACTTTCCAGTGTCCGCCTTTGTCTGAACCTATTCTTTTTAATAATCCTTTTTTCTTGAGTATGAAAATATTCTTTCTTACAGCTCAATAAGAAAGATTAAGATTTTATGCAGTTCTTTTGCAATCTCTTCTTATTTTTTATTAATATTTCTGGAGATTCTAATTTTACATTTCTAATAATTCTTTGTTCATTTAAATAAGGAATAAGTTCTAGTTTAATAGATTAATCTTGAAAAAATCAATTAATAAACTTTGACAAAGAATTTCCGAAAATCCTTCAGAATTTACATTCATTTCCATTAGCTGAAAGCCACTTTTCTTTTTCTTTGTAATCCGGCATAGCAGATTCAACAAGTTTCCAAAAATTATCCGAATGATTAAACTCTATCAGATGTGCAAGCTCATGTATGCAAATATATTCTAAAATATCATCAGGAGCTAATAATAACCTTGTTGAGATATTGATATTTTTTTTGTTGGAACAACTGCCCCATATAGATTTTTGATGTTTGAATCTTATGCAGTTAATTTCTTGTTTGAAATGTTTATCATTTAATTCTTTTACTTTTTCTTGAAGTCTTGAAATTCTCTTTGATGCAATACATTTACTTAACAATTCAGATATATGTTTTTTTTGTCCTTCAATATCTAAATTTGAACTTATACTCAAAAATATTTCTTTGTTGAATAATTTAGCCTTGCTTGAATTATTACCATTGTATGATATATTAATTTTGTATTCTTCATCACCTATTTTAAGTATGTCACCATCTTTGTATTCCTTTACCACAACTCTAAACTTTTCAGGATGTTTCAATATTTGTTTTTTTGCCCATTCTTTAAATTTCATAATTTGATTAAATCTTTCTTCTCTATTCAAAAAAGACGGAATTTTTATCTTTAAAATATTTTTTCTTAGATAAGCAGAACTATTATTTGAAGAAACATTTTTTACTTCTACTTTAATCTTAAAACCATTGACTTCAAGTATTTCCATTAATTAATAAAAACATTTAGGTTTTTTAATAATTTCTAAAAAAAATTAATAATAAATAGAAGAACTACCATTTAAAAAAATCAAAATAATAGCAATAGTAATAACCCCTAAAACAAATATTGTAGCTATAGTGGCAATGAAACACCAAAGTCCATTGTTGAATCCTTTCTTGATTCCGATTGCAACGCTAGGTAATATTAACAATACTAAACTCATCAACACTGCAAGTATCATAATTAATCCTTGCATCATGCTCCAATAATACCCCCAGTATGAATTTTCCACTAAATATAAACTACTAATCCAAACTGCTAACAATAATATTCCACTGCATAATCCTAGTAAAAGAGACATAGCCAAATCCTTGTTTTTCTTGTTGACTTTTCTTAATCCAAAAATTCCTAATATTACTAATCCAATGACAGCTAATGCTCCAACTAAAACTTTCCATCCTTGTATGTACCACCAGCTTGAAGCGTATTTACCTTCAACACTAAATGATTCATATGGATCTAAGCTAGAAGCACTCTCAGTATATCCTGTGTCTATGTAAGCAATCCTTGAAGCAAACGATGCAACGTCTGCATAAGATTCTTTTGTTAACTCTTGGGCATATTCGATTTGAGAACTAACTCCCTGTAGATACATGTCTTCTGCAACGTCTAGTGAAACTCTTACTGAAGTTGTATCGTATTCATCTTGAATAGTTTGAAAATTATATTTGTATACTCCACCATTCTGTGTTACATAATCTGTAGTTTTGTAATAAACAATTATATACAAATTAGGCTGATCAGGTTGTGGGATATTATCAATATCAATAGTTAACTCTGTTGCAGTTCCTTCAGTACAATCACTGCTACCACCACAACTTTCTCCAAAGAAAAAGTAATCAGCATTATACTCAACTTCAGCATACTTTGCAGTATAACCTTGTATCAATTCATAATTAGTACACTCTTGAGAACAAGTATCACTATCACAATTCATAGAACCCCATTCAACGCATTGTTTTTCTAGTTCATAATATTCCTGAACCATTTTAATAATCTCAACATTCTTTCCAGGAATTGTAAATTGCAACGAA
>CAYHOR010000088.1:0-4065 GCA_964358235.1 Candidatus Woesearchaeota archaeon | reverse complement strand
ATGGAAGAATTTGTAAGAGGGGACATTGTAATAGTACCATTTCCATTCACAGATTTAACTAAATTGAAGAGAAGACCATCATTAGTTCTTGCTAAAGTAAAAGAAGATGTAATTTTATGTCAAGTAACTAGCAAACTCAATAATGATCCATTAGGAATATTTCTAGAAAATGAAGATACAATATTAAGAAGTTTAATTGCTTCTAGCATGGTAAAACCCTATAAAATATTTACATTAAAAGAATCATTAGTAGACTATAAGATAGATCAATTATCAAAAATTAAAATTAAATAAGTTGAAAACAAATTAATTCAAATATTTACTTCTTAGTCTAACAATTAACAACAAAGCAAACAATATGATAAACATAAAAGAAATTTCTCCTAAATATTCTCCAGGTCCAAAAGTAGACAATAATGCAAGATATTCATCAATAGACATTGCACCAAATCCAAAATTGTATGAAAATGGAAATAAATGTATGCTAGTAGTTATGTATATAGTTTTTTGATAAAGAGGATATAAAAATGCATTTCCAGGCATAGCTAAATCTAATATTAAATGTGAAGCTCCAAAAAATAAAGCTACAAAAAAAGCTTTCTTGTTCCACAACCACCAAATAATAAAAGCAATTAATAGTATGAAAAAAATATTATGAAAAGTAAATCTATGTATTCCTATAAAAAAATCAAAATCAATCAACCAAACAATAGGTGCTAATAATAAATATTTCTTTTCTAATGTTGGAAACATAGCTAATAAAAATGCAATAGGAATAAGTGCATGTGTTAATGGTTCCATCTGCATTTGTCATAATCAAAGCTTTTTAAACCTTATGCAAAGTTTTTTATATTAGAATTAAAAAATAAATTTAGGAATATTATAGAATTGTTAAGTAGAAAAAGTCAAGAATTGAAACTAAACAGTGATAGAATTTCTAGACAACAACGTGCGACATTAGATACTCTCGCAGGAAATTTAAGATTTATCAATCAACATCCAAATGATGACAGAGTTTTATTAGCATATGAAATATTTTTAAGAACATTAAATCCCAATGTTAATGATAAATTAATTACAGACGCGAAATATGCACTTGCAGGTTTAACAGCCAAATATTATTATAATCAAAGAAGAAACTCCGGATATGAGGAAGCTGAAATTTATAGTGAAAAATTCATAGAATTAATGAAATATAGACCTAAAGTAAGGAAAACTATTTAATCTTATTTACATTAAGAATATTATGTTTTTACAAAAATATGAACTTTTATTCCTAGAAAAATATGAAATTTTAATTTATTCATTTATTGGATTCTTTATTCCTTTTTTTTTAGCAGGTCCACAATTATTAGTCGGAAGCATTGTCAACGCACTTTTAGTAATAGCTGCACTTAGATTAAACAACGAAAAAATATTACCATTAATATTCTTGCCATCTTTGGGAGTATTGGCAAGAGGCTTGGTATTCGGCCCTTGGACTTGGTATCTGGTTTACTTTATTCCATTCATTTGGGCATCTAACTATTTATTTGTTATCCTAATAAAAAAATATAAAGAAAATAAATTATTATCAATAACTATTCCATCATTCTTTAAAGCATTGTTCTTGACAGGCATAGCATTAATTTTAGTAGGCTTTAACATAGTCCCAGATATATTCTTAATTGCTATGAGTATATTCCAACTAGCAACAGCTTTGATAGGCAGTTCTATTGTAATTCTTTCAAAAAGCTTTATTAACAAACAATAATTAATTAATTCTATGCTAGACAATAAAGATTTTACAGACATAGTCAAAGATTTGAAAGACTCGGATGATAGAAGAGAAATTCTTATTCAAATTTCCAGAGATATAATCAAAGAATCTAAGCTAATTATCTACGGACTTCAAAGAGGAGACAAAGTAGATGTTAAAAAAATAAAAACTTTAATGAAAGGATTAAAAAGTGAATCTAAAACAGGCATTGAAGACACTGCAGTCCAAGAATATGTTGAAGCATTATGTTTTTATCATTTTGTTAACGAAAAAAAGATACCAACAAGAAAAGAATTAAACGTTGACACAGAAAATTATCTTATGGGCTTATGTGATTTAACTGGCGAATTAATGAGAAAAGCAGTCAAAGATGTCATTGAAAGAGATTACAATTCTGCAAAAGAAATAACTAAATTAGTAGAAGAAATTTATGGGGAATTTTTAAAGTTCGACTTAAGAAACGGTAACCTAAGACAAAAATCTGATAGTATTAAATGGAATCTTCAAAAATTAGAACAACTTATACTGGAAATATCTAAAAAAGAATTCAGTTAATCTTTTAAATCTCAAATAATTCTTTTAATCTATGCTAAAAGACCATAATTGTGGAGAATTGAATTCAAGTCATGCTGGAAAAGAAGTTACTTTGTGTGGCTGGGTTGAAACTTTAAGGGTTTCAGGAAAAATATCATTTGTTTTGTTAAGAGATAGAACAGGAATAGTTCAAATATTTTTAGATAAAAATCTTACAGATCAATTTAAAGATGTAAAAAGAGAGTCAGTAATCAAAATTACTGGTATAGTCAATAAAAGACCAGAAAATCAAGTTAAAAAAGAAATGAAGACTGGTGAAATTGAACTTTCAGCAAAATTTGTAGAAGTTTTAAGCATGGCTGAAACTCCATTGCCTATTGAAATTTCTGAAGAAGTAAATACGGGATTAGACAAAAGACTAGATTATAGATTTCTAGATTTAAGAAGAGAAAAAATAAAAAATATCTTCATGGTAAGATCAAAAATCTACCAATCAACAATAAGATTCTTTGAGAAAGAAGGTTTTGTAGCAATCCAAACTCCAAAGTTGACTGCATCAGGAGTAGAATCAGGTGCTGAAGAATTTAAAATTCCTTATTTTGGAAAGACTGCAGCATTAGCTCAATCTCCACAAATCTATAAACAAATGTTTGTTATTTCTGGTCTAGAAAAAGTTTACGAAATAGGAACAGTTTTCAGAGCTGAAAAATCTCATACTACAAGACATTTGACAGAATTTACTGGAGTAGACTTTGAAATGGGTTTTATTAAAGATGAAAACGATATTATGGAATTTGTTGAAAGATATCTTATTAATTTATTATCTGAAATAAAAGAATCTTGTAAAGAAGAATTAAAATCTTTAGATGTTCAAATAAATGTTCCTAAAAAAATTCCAAAGTATTCTATTCATGATGCTAGAAAAATGTTAAAAAAATTAGGGAAAATTGTACCAGAAGATGATGATTTAGATGCTGAAGCAGAAATTATGGTTGGTGAATATATTAAAAAAGAACACAACTGTGATTTTGTTTTCATGTTAGACTACCCTTGGAAAAAAAGAGCATTTTACCATATGAGACCAGACCATGATAAATCAGTTACAAGAGGTTTCGACTTATTATTCAAAGGTGTAGAAATTTGTACTGGTGCTCAAAGAGAACATAGATTAGAAATATTGAGAACACAAGCTAAAGAAAAAGGTGTTGATATAGATGAAATGCCTTTCTACAAAGATATTTTTAGATATGGTTGTCCTCCGCATGGTGGTGTAGGATTTGGTTTGGATAGAATTACTTCAAGAATCTTAGGCTTAGAAAATGTTCGTGAAGCAATCTTATTACCAAGAGATCCAGAAAGATTGACCCCATAGACTTATATAATTAATATTTTTTTCAAATTTTATGAAACCTCTTTACATTATTGTTCATGGAAGTAATTTACCTCTTAATAGAGATATATCTTTGCTTAATCATGATTTTGATCGTTATGAAGAATGTTTAGAAGTTATTATCAAACTTGATAGAATAAAAAAAGACGAAGAATTTATAGAAATTCTTGGTGATTCTGGAGTAATTCCAAATAGACTTTCTAAAACCCAACCCATTTTAGTTTGTGGAGCATATTTAGAACTTTGTGTTGAAAATCAATACAAAGCATTAAAAAGTCAAGGTTATAATGCTGAAATATATCTTCCAGGAACATTAAAACGTCCTAAATTTTTTTAAACCTTTCTAAAAAATTATTTTTATATTCTTCAAACCTATTTTCTT
>CAYHOR010000087.1:0-4094 GCA_964358235.1 Candidatus Woesearchaeota archaeon | reverse complement strand
GTATTATTATAAGAAGAATAAATATGTGCAATACCCCATCTTAATTTTTCTTGAGACATTCCTCCTTGTTGACCTGGTCTTCCTGGATTCATTCTTTCACCTTCTCTTCATTAACTTCTTCAGTTTTTAAAGCTTTTACTTCAACAACAGGAGCTTCTTTTTTAGTTTTATCCTGTCTTTCAGGATGATCAACATCTGCTAAAGCAGATTTAGGATTAAAATCTATTGCAGCTTCTTCATTTAAAGGAACTATGTATGAAGGAACATTCATTTTTTGACCTTTAACAAAAATATGTCCATGAACAATAAATTGTCTAGCCTGCATTGTTGAATGACATAAACCTTTTCTATAAACCATTGTTTGTAATCTTCTTTCAAGAATATCTTTAATAGATAAACTTAAAATATCATCAATAGTTGAATCAGCTTTAATCAAACCTAATTTTTGTAACTTTTCTAAGAATAATTTTCTTTCAATATCTGCTTGAGAACCAACTCTAGCAATTAAAGACTTTGCTTGTCTTTTGAAATGACTTAATTTAGCAATTGATTTCCAAAGATCTTTTTTATTTTTAAGAGCATATTCTTCAACTAAAACTTTTTCTTCTTCTAGTCTTGCTCTTCTCCAAGGATGTTCTGGTCGAGCAAATTTTTTTCTTTGTTTTCTAGGATCTCCCATTTTTTAGTTATTTCTTCGCAGGTTTACTTGAGGAGCTTGCTCCTGCACCTGGACTAGCTTTCTTTTTTGAAACGCCAACAGCTTTACCATGTCTAAAATGAGCTTTTGTACGTTGCCCTCTCACTGGAAGGCCAGCTGCATGTCTCAGACCTTTATAAGTTCTGATTTTCTGCATTTTCTTAATGTCAAACTCAGTATTAAACTTCAAATCTGAAGTTAATAAATGAACATCATTACCTGTTTCATAATCTTTTTGTCTATTCATAAACCATTTATCCATATGACTTAGAGCTTTTAATTTTCCTTCTAATTCTCTAACTTCAATGTCAGTCATTGTACCAACAATTTGATCTTCTTTAATATTATTTCTTATACAAAAAGCTTTAGCAAAATTAATCCCAATCCCTTTAATTTTAGTTAATCCATAACCTAATCTAACTTTACCAGGAATATCAGTGTTAAATATTCTTATTAACTGCCTCATTTCTGGTTCTTGTGTTTTTTCCATCTTATTATCTCTGACTAAAAAATTTAGTCTTTAAAAAGCTTTTGTTATTTTTGTTTATCTTGTAAAAATTTTATACTTATCCTCACCATTAATCTCCATTAGAATTCTTCTGATTACTGATCTAAGAGGATCTGGAATAGAAGTTAATCTACTCTTTAAATCTTCAAAATCTTCAAAAGGTTTTTTCTCTCTCTCTTCAATAATAGCCCACATATGTTTTTTACCAATACCAGGAATTAATTCAATTTGATGCATTCTAGTACTAATAGGGCCAGCCTTATTAAAAAATTCAATAAATCTTTTTGAATCTAACTTCACTAAATTACTAACAACAATTTCTAACTCTCCTTTTGCAGTCTGAGTTAATTTTTCTATTGGTATTCTTCCTACAACATGATGAATTTCTTCTCTTTTACCTTCACCAATATAAACTTCTTGTCCAGATTTTAATTGAATATCATTTTTAGGAATCAATTCAAGAAGTGTAAAATTATTTTTACTTAAGGCTTGAGCAATAGAGGTCTTTCTATGTAAAGGTCTTGTGTCGAATGGATACCCATTGGGTAAAAAATCCAACACTACTGCAAATTCCTCTCGCTCTACCGTTATCATTTTTTATTTTATTGTGGAATAACATCTAATATCTTCTTAAGGTCTTCATCCTTAATAGTTAAGTTCTCAGCACTAAACATCATCTTTAAACTATCCAAATCTTTAGGCATTAAATCTATTATTTTTATAATCTGTCTTTCTTTTAATCTAGGAATATTTAAATCAGTAATTTTTTGAGTTAAATTTTTAGTTTCTTTTTCAGATTCAGTTGCAAAAGCTTCTAAATATGCTTTAGTTTTTTCAATTCTAAAAGATTCTTGTTCTTTTCCTGAAGCTAAAGATTTTAAAGCAACTTTTAGTTCTACTAAAGTTACAGGTGACTCTTCAATTACTTCAAATTCACTCATTGTTTATCCTCTTCAAATGTACTGGATGTACTATAAAAGTTTTTGGTAATTTACCATCAACTAATCCAACTTTATAACATACTCCTTGTTTACCTTTAACAACTCCAACATCTCCATGAAACCTTGGATGAGGTAATCCTCTTTGATATGAAGAATCTGCTACAAATGCGACTTTATCACCTATTTCAAACTTTTGTAAATAGTTTCTAATTTTTATTTTTCCTTTTTCTCTTACGGACTTTTGATACTTATTTCTAGTCTTTCTTCTAGGTCCACCAGTTCTTTGTGCCATTTTATTCCCCTTAAACTAAACTCAGAAAAATCACTAAATCTTTATAAGCTTTTGCCTATGCAGTAATCTCTAAGTTTTGAGCTTCTGTAGAATATAAAGCACTACCAATCCCTTGTCCAATATAAAAAGAACTATATGACATATACTTTTTTACAGAATCAAAAAAATTAGGTTTTTCAACATATTCTGAAACTTTTCCATCAGAAATTCCAGACATATTCTTGGCTAAACTTATTGCATACTCTTTGTTTCCAATTTCGTCTACTAACCCATTATCAATGCAATCTTGTCCTAAGTAAAACATCCCATTTGCCAACTTATCAATTTCATCAACATTCATGTTTCTTCCTTCAGCAACATCTTTAACAAAAAAATCATGTATTTCATTCATTTTTTCCATAACTAAAACCTTTTCTTCATAAGTCATTTCTTTCATTGGAGATGAAATATCTTTGTAATCACCAGTAACTAATCTCTCATAAGTCACATTATAATCTTTTAATAAACCACTAAACTCTAAATATGAACCCATTACACTAATGCTTCCAACAATAGACAATTCATCAGCAACAATAACATCAGCTTGTGAAGCAGCCCAATAAGCACCAGAAGTTCCCATCTCTGTAATCACAGCAACAACAGGTTTGTCAACACTTTTTATTTTTTCAGCCAAAACTTTTGACCCTAATACAGTTCCGCCGGGAGAATTTATTTCTAAAACAATAGCTTTTACATTATCATCATTGTTAGCTTTGTCAATCTTTTCAATAATATCATAAGCTGAAGTTGAACTGCTCAAAAATGAACTACTTCCTTCTAAAGTAATAGTTCCTTTGATTGGAATCACAACAATCTTTTCTCCAACGTCTATATTATTATCAAACATAAAATATGCTACTGAATAACTTAAACTCCATAAAATTCCTAAGAAAATTAAAATCTTAAATACATTATTCATTTTTTTACCTCAATTACATGTGTATTGCTTAATTTTTCAAAATATCTCTGATCTCCTTTGTTAAACAACATATACAAAAAATCTATTAATAATACCAAAGTTGATAATTTTGAAATATTTCTAATTAAAGCTTGAGAAAAAATTAAAGGTTTTTTATCAACATTCTCTACAGATAAATTCATTATAACTTTTCCTACACTTTGATTAAATTTCCATTCTAAAAATGTCCAATAAATTAAAACAAATAATAACGAGAAAAACATAACTAACCAAAAATTTGTATCAAATAGACTAGAAAATTGATTAAAAATTTCAGTATAACTTAACTCTTCAAACTTATTCTCTATTGAAACAGTCATAGGACCAACAATAATAAATGAAATAACAATTGAGTCAATAATGTAAGCTAAAATTCTTTTCCAAACTGCTACAGACTTTCCCACAAGAATAATATCATAAGGAAGCTATTTAAATCTTTTCCTACTTTTCAGAATTATGAATGAATATTATATTGAACTCTTCAAAGAAATTGAAAAACGAAAACTAAAAACTATTGATGACGTTTTAAAATTACGAAGAGAACTCTGTAGAAAATTCAATCCTAAAAGTTTACCTTCAATTATTGAAATATTAATGCATGCTAATTATTCACAATTTAAAAAATTAAAATTTCTTATTACAAAACCTTCTCGTACCAT
>CAYHOR010000086.1:0-4127 GCA_964358235.1 Candidatus Woesearchaeota archaeon | reverse complement strand
TGAAAGAACAAAAAGAATTCAAGAAAGAATCTTAAAATTAAAAGGAAAATCAAATCTGAAAAAAGAACAAAAACGAAACGAAACTTCAAAAATAAGATGTGTTGGTTTGACAATAGAAACTCGCCCTGATTACGCTAAATTAGAACATGCAAATATTATGCTTGAACAAGGTTGTACACGAGTTGAAGTTGGAGTACAAACTACAAATGATAAAGTCTTAAAAATTATTAAAAGAGGCCATACTGTTAAAGATTCTATCGAAGCATTTAGAACTCTCAAAGATTTAGGGTTTAAAGTCCACGCACATATAATGTTAGGATTACCTGAAGATAAAAATGAATTAATGAAAATATTTGATGAAGATTTTCGTCCAGATATGCTAAAGATTTATCCTTGTATGGTCATGCCTGGGACAGAATTAGAAATATTATATAATGAAAAAAAATTCATACCTTTAACAACAAATGATGTTATAAAAATATTGTCTAAATTTAAAACTCAAATTCCAGAATATGTTAGAATTATGCGGATTCAAAGAGACATTCCTACAACACAAATAATTGCAGGCGTAGATAAAACTAATTTAAGACAAATGCTGCAGGAATATATGAAAAAAAATAATTTACATTGTAACTGTATTAGATGCAATGAAATAAAATCAAAAATTGAAAATCCTAAATTAGAAGTTATTGAATACACAGCATCTAAAGGAAAAGAATTCTATATTTCATTCAAACAAGAACAGGAAATTATTGGATACTGTAGATTAAGATTCCCTTCACAATCATTGAGAAATGAAATTACAAAAGATTCAGCAATAGTAAGAGAACTTCATGTTTTTGGAACAGCTATAGGATTAGAACAAAAAGGGACAATTCAGCATAAAGGATTTGGAAAAAAATTATTAAAAAAAGCCGAAGAAATTTGTAAACAAAATAATAAGAAAAAAATATTAGTAATTTCTGGAATTGGTGTAAGAGAATATTATGTTAAATTAGGTTATAGTCGCGATGGGCCATATGTTTCTAAAGTTCTATAATTTTGTAACCAGCAACACCTAAATTATAAACTTTAGTTTTCCCAATATTTGCCTCACCAACACCTTCATGAATATGCCCACAAAAAACATATTTAGGTTGATTCTTTTTAATAAAATTTAAAATAGTTTTACTTCCAGCATTTTTACCTTGCCAATGTAATGGAGCAAATTTTGCAGTAACTTTATCTAAATATCCATATGGTGGTTGATGACAAATTAAAAAATCAATTTCTCTAAACTTAGTTAAATATTTTTTTGCTTGTATTGTTTGTTTGATAGCTATTTCCATTTCTTTTTTATAATCTGAAGGCTTAAACTCCTTTACCCAATTTATATCTTTAAAAAATTCTAGCCCTCCAATTTTTAAATTATTAAAATCATTAACAGTATTATTTATTATTTTAACATTCTTTTTTTTACTTAATGCATCAGCCATAAAAGGTAATTTAATATTCCATTCTTTTGATAATCTCCTTGTTTTTTTATCAGAACTCTCAACATTACCAAAAATAGTCCATACTGGAGCAAATTTAGATAAATAATTTATTAATTTTAAAGTAGAATTATAAGCTTCCATAAAACCTTTTTTATTCTGTGCAGAGGAATATTTAATTTCTTTTAAACCTTGTTTTTTTCTTTCAATATTCTCAAAAGCCATTTTACGCATTAGATTTGCACTACCTAAATCTCCAGTTAACAAAATTATATCTACTTTATCAATAGGAATAGATTTTATTTTTTCCAAATCTCCATGTGGATCACCAATCACTAAAATTCTCATTTTCTAATCCAGTAATACCCTACTAAAATGCAAACGACAATTAATAAATTTAACCAAGTAAACACAGGAACATTAGTGCTAGCTGCCTGTGAAGCAGGAGTGTCAGAAATGCAAGACTTCTCAGACTCAGGCAAATATTCATCAGTATAACATTCTTCATCAGTAGGCAACGTCAAACATAAAGATAAATCTCTTGTAGTTAAACTATTCTCACAAGTGCTCCAATCTACATTTGAACAATCCCATTGTGAACTGCAATCAACAGCAGTATCTAATTCACAAACACTATCCATGCAAATATAATCAGCATCACAATCATCATCTACCACACATTCAACAGAAACAGTCTCATTATCACAACTTTCATCAACAACACCATCACAATCATTGTCTATCTCATCACATTCTTCAATAGCATCAGAATTTATAGTAATATCATCATCATCACAATCTCCTAAAGCAACAGAATCACAAGCAGGATTAATCCCCATATAATAAATATCATCATTCAACACAAAATAAACTTCATTATCACTTAATGAAGGCATTAAATTATCATAGCCATTATCTGTTAACTGATAACTTTCGGCCGAACTAAAATCATAATAATACAAATCATAATTATTTCCATTCATTTGCATCCAAATAATATAATTTTCATTGACTTGTGGTAACCTTTGATCATTAACACTATCTCCTAAACTTATTACTTCGCCAGATGAAAGAGAATAAACATTAATTTCAAATAAACCTTCAACATTACTCTGCCAAACAATATAATCTGAAGAAACATCAATAGCATTATCACTGCCATCACTACTCCCAATTTCTAAACTTGTTCCAGTATAAGAAGTATACAAATAAACTTTCTTTGTTCCACTAGTATCATCAAGATAAACTATATAATCTTCATAAACTCTTGGACTAAACTGATTTCCCTCTCCAGATATAACAACACTTTGTTCACCAGTAGTTAAATCATATTGATAAATATCCCAATTGCCAGCACTGTTATCACTCCAGACAATTTTATCAGCACTAACATCCGGAGAAACTTTGTGTGAATTTCCAGAGGTAATCATTGTTGAACTAGCTGAACTAATATCATATAAATTAATTTGCCAAACTCCAGAATCTAAACTCTGCCAAACTACATAGGGATAATTTATTCTTGGATTAATTCCTGAACCTAAAGAACTACTTGTACTATCATACAAATAAACTTCCCACGAACCAGAGCTATCATCTTTGTAAACTAAATAATTTTCATCAACATCAACCCCAGTTTGTATATAATCACCAGAAATTACAACACTTTCATCTTCACATCCTAAATCTATCAAAGTGCAATTTTCATTATAGAAACCATCAGCATCTGCATCAACGCAATCTGCTACTGCATAACCAACTTTTACAAGTTTATCATCTAAAAAATAAAATGTTAACGCTACAATTAAGAATAATATTGAAATAATTATAAAAAAATCTTTTTTAACAAACCCTCTCTTCATATTTAAACTTATAAATGCCTAATTTAAATAATTATCTGGAATTGTAAAATTGTTTAGCTGAAGCATAATAAGGTAAATTTAATTTTTTTGCAATAATTCTAGTCTCTTTTTTATATCCAAACAATGCTACTGGTTTTATCTTGATGGGCTTATGAAAAATAACTTCATTGTATTCTGCTAACCTGAATTTTTGGTGGACTAAACTTTCATAGCCGCTTTCTTTTCTAAATTTATTTACTTCTTCCCAAGCAATCTCAGGAGAAGGATATTTTTCAATCATAGAATTAAAATCCTTAAAAATAAATTTTTCAAAATTAGGTATCAAAGTATGATTATAGTAAACATGTAAATTATTTTTAATTCTGTAATAATGTACAATAATTTTGTTTGTTACACTTAGTAAAACTAAATCAAATGGGAAAATATAATCTGGTTTCATATCCGTTTGAAAAATTATTCCTTGTGGCCTGTAAGTTTTTGTATAATTATTATCCAAAATCGTGCAGGATAATCTTCTTTTTCTTCCAAAGCTCAAAGTATTAGGCTTTAGAATTTTAGTTTTTATTATGTCATAGACTGTCTGATATGTAACTTTTTCTTTTCCTTTCAAAGTTTTTGTTGCAAAATCTTCTTCAAAAGACTTAACAAAATATACCTCTTTTAGCGTAAACTTAAATATACCTAGAAGCTATCTCAGGGATAAATCCCATGAGCGTTACGCTTCTAGATTATTCATTATCTCTAAACTCTATCTATTGATTTCATAGTTTGAGATATACGGCTGGTTTACAGCAGC
>CAYHOR010000085.1:0-4132 GCA_964358235.1 Candidatus Woesearchaeota archaeon | reverse complement strand
AACCCGCCATGAACATTTTTCATTCCTTCTTCAGGCATATTCAAAACAATGACATATGCAGGTTTTTTAGGGGTTTCAAAATGAACATAATCAATATATCTTCCAAAAACTCTACTTACAGAAGCAGCCGCATGAACGAAGTCATAACCAAGCCCATAATACTGTTTTCTTAGCTTCTCAATTTCTTCAACAGTTTGAAGAGTTAAACCTTTAACCCTACTTTTTCCCAGAAGACCTCTTTCTAATGCCATTTTAACCTAGTTTTAACCTATTTTCTTTAATTTTATTGAACTATCATTTTCAGGAATATATAAAGATTACTCTCTATAATTTTGTATAATCGGTAAATTTATATATCCATTTTACCATTAACAACTTAAATTGAACAAAGAATTTTCAAAAAAAGATTTAGAAATACTTTATGAACTAAGTGTAAATTCACGAATTCCATTAAATAAGCTAGCCAAAAGGCTTAAACTAAGTTCACAAGGTTTGAGCTATCGTATTGAAAAATTAACAAAAGAAAAAGTATTTACAAATTATTATACACTTTTTGATTATTCTTGTTTTGGATATAGTGGGTTTAAAGTTTTTTTTAATATTAGTTCTACAAATATAGAAGACTTAAAACATTTCACAAACTCTCTTCTCTCGCATCAAAATGTTATTTCCTTAACTAAGTGTGGGGGTAAGTGGGATTTATCAGCTACATTTGCTTCAAAAAATGCTTCGAAATTTAATAAAGAACTTAAAATATTAATCTCTCAACATCCAAAACTTATTCGAACTTATTTAATTCTTACTAATGTATCTAGTTTTGAACTTGGAAGACGATATTTATTAGAATATTCGCCTCCATTAGGAATAAAAGTAATTGGTGGAGATAGAGATTTAATAAAAATCGATTTGATTGATCAAAAAATTATTCAAGAATTGCATAGAAATCCTAAAATTACTTATGTATATCTGTCCTCGAAATTTAATATGAATCCCAAAACAATTGTAAATAAAATTAAATCTTTAGAAACTAAAGGAATCATAAAAGGTTTTACTAATAATCTTGATTGTTCAAAATTAGGATTTGTTTCTCACAAAATTTTAATAAAATACTATAATCCTACTATCGAAAAAGAAGATGAAATGTTGAAATATATTCGTCAAAATAAAAATGTAATAAAAATTTCAAAAGTTCTCGGTGAATTTGATTTGGAAATCGACGTTGAAAATATTAATATTAACCAATTTAATAATTTTTGTTTTGAAATAAGATCTCATTTTGGTTTGAATATTCAGAATTTCGAATTTTTACCTTTATCAGAACGTTTAAAATTATCTTACTTGCCTGAAAGTTTTTTCTCAGAAGTTTTCTAAACCTTTTCAAGTTTACCAATTATAATTTCTAAACTTCCTTGATATTCTGTTATAGTTCCAGATATTTTAAATTCTTTATTCTTCTCTAAAGGCATATCTTCATCAGTAAATATGATTCCTTTTATTTCTCCAGTTTTGTCTTTAAGATTTAACAAATAAACTTCTTCTTTTTTATTAATCTCAATAATTTCCGCTATAATTATTATTTTTTTATCAATGTAATCTTCATTTATTTCTTGTATTGCTGTAGCTTCTTCAAAATATGATACAATAATTAATCCTATAATCCCAATAAAAGATCCAATTAAAGATAGATACAGCATATTTTTTTCATTCATATTATTAAAGTCAAATAAAGGTTTATAATCTCCACTATGAATTTCCTGAAAATTTTTCGGCAATACTTTTAAATATACTTAAAATATTTCATTAAATATGGATGCAGATAAGAGATTTGAATTAATTACAAAGAATACAGAAGAAGTATTAGTGCAAGAAGAATTAAAGAAACTTATTGAAAATAATACAAAACTTAAACATTATATTGGTTTTGAAATTTCTGGACGTATTCATTTAGGTACAGGTTTAATGACTGGTTTAAAAATTGCGGACTTTCAAAAAGCTGGCGTAGAATGTTCTTGTTATTTAGCAACTTGGCATGCCTGGATTAATAATAAACTGGGTGGAAATTTAGATTTAATAAAAGGAGTAGGTTCAAAATATTTTGAAGAAGGTCTTAAAATTAGTATAGACATAATGGGCGGTGATTCCAGTAAAGTTAAATTTATCACTGGCGATGAACTTTATCATAATAATGATAATTATTGGAGAACAGTAATTGAAGTAAGTAAAAATATTACTCTCAATAGAGCTTTAAAATCTATTACTATTCTAGGAAGAAAAGAGGGAGAATCAGTCAGTTTCGCTCAATTAATTTATCCTCCAATGCAAGTTGCAGATATTTATATTCAAGGGTTAAATATTGCTCATGCTGGAATGGATCAAAGAAAGGCTCATGTTATTGCTAGAGAAGTAGCTCATAAATTAGAGATTTGCCCTCTTTTAAATAAAAATAAAGAAAAATATTCTCCTATTGCCATTCATCATCATTTAGTATTAGGTCTGCAGAAACCTTCTATCTGGCCTGTACCTAAAGATAATATTCAAGAATTCCGGGCAGCACAAAAAATGTCAAAATCTGTTCCTGGTTCAGCAGTATTTGTTGATGATACTGAAGAGGAAATTAGAGAAAAATTAAACAAAGCATTCTGTCCAGAAAAAGATATAGATTTTAATCCAGTTTTAGATTGGACAAAGTATCTTTTATTTACTAAAGAGGATTTTGTTTTAAATATTGAAAGACCTGCAAAATTTGGTGGTAATGTGTCTTATAATTCGTTTGAAAAACTTCAAAATGATTTTGCAGAAGGTAAATTACATCCTATGGACTTAAAGAAAGCTGTAGGTGAAGCTTTGGTTGTAAAACTAGAACCTGCTAGAAAACATTTCAATAGCCCTAAACTTAAGAAAGTTGCAGAAGAAATGAGAGCAGCTGTAACAACAAGATAATTTATATAATTCTGTTATTATCTTCTTATTATGAGACTCTTCCTAGCCATAGATCTTCCTAAAGATTTGAAAGAATATATATTCAATTTAGAATCTAAGTTCAAAGAAGCAAAAATAACTTGGGTATCAAAGAAGAATTTACATTTAACATTAAAGTTTTTTGGAGATGTTAAAGAAGAAAATATCCCTAAAATTATTGAAAAACTTAAAATTAAACAAAATATTATAAAAGTTCATCTTACAAATATAGGTTTTTTTCCAAATGAAAAAGATCCAAGAGTTATTTGGATAGGATTAGAGCCTGAAAATGAAATAATATTATTACAACAAAAATTAGATTCAGAATTTCTCGAGAAATTTTCTTCTGATCAAAAATTTCAAGCACATATTACTTTAGGTAGAATTAAATCAATCCGAAGAAGAGAAGATTTTTTCAAATCTATCAATGCCATTCAAATAACTTCACAAGAATTTGAGATAAAATCTTTTCAATTAATGAAATCTGAGTTAACAAAAAATGGACCTATTTATGAAACAATAGATTCCTTTGAATTTTCTTCATTATAACAATCAAGAATGAAAATCTTTAAATACCTAGTCATCTTGAAAATTAAAATTATGAATAATATTCCTGAAGAAAATATTGAAAGTAAATCTTTCAAACCTTTTAGACGTAACGAAGAAAAAAATAATAATTCTCTTTCAAGAAAAGATGTTTTTATTATGTCTTTCTTTGGTTTTATTGCAGCAGTTTTTGTTCTTGGTCTTATTAGTTTAGTAGTATATGGTTCAGTAACAGGTTATATAACTGTGAATCTTCCTGAGGAAAAAGAGGTGGTAGTTGAAGATTCATTACCTGTTATTGAGAATACTACTAACGAATCAATTGTTGTTGAAGAAGTTCCTGTAATTGTAGAAAATACAACAGTAGTTGAAGAAGAACCTTCAGATCCTTGTGATACTGATATGGTCTTAACATTGAACAAAATTACAGAATACAATGGAAGACAAATTAAAATGATTTTGGTAAGTGATTATGCAGCGAGAATAGCAGTAGGTGGAAGTAAACCTAGTCTATTATCAGTTGGAGAAACTTTGACTATAAACAGAATGGAAATTTATCTTGCTGATGCGAGTGACTCAGATCAAACAGCTACTATTCAAGTAGTTTGTTAATTTTTATTTATCAATT
>CAYHOR010000084.1:0-4161 GCA_964358235.1 Candidatus Woesearchaeota archaeon | reverse complement strand
TTGTAACTCTATCAGTTTGAGAGACTAAAATATCATTTTCATTAATAGTCAAATATGATTTTCCTAAAGTAATATTTGAAACTCCTTTCTTTGTTGCATAATAAGGAGATTTTAGTTCATAATTTGAATACAAATAAGAAATATCTTTATTTAAAAATAATTCCCAGTCAATATTTGCATGAAAATCATTGTTTAAATTTTTCCAGATAAAATAAGATTTAAGATAATAAAAACGATTGTTTGTAATTGAAGCTATGGTTTCATATAAAATAGCTTTTTCTTCTTGTGAAGATGTTTCTTTTATTGCTTGTTTGTAATAATAAATTGAATCTATAGGATCTTTATTATTTATTCTTGATTCTATCAAGATAGCATCACCTTTAGCAAAGTTTGAAGTTACATTTGAAAAATCTAATGTGATGTTATATACTGATGTTGTATAAGTAAAATTAAAGTTATTGGAATAAGGATCGTGAGAACAAGAACTAATAGATAATAGTAAAAATATTAATAATAATTTTTTCATAAGTTGATAAATATTTAATCAATTAAAAGACTTTTTGATAATGAAGAATGATATTTCAGTAATTTAAGCGAAAAGATTTAAATATTCATAGGCTTATCTGTTAGCTATGAAGTGGTTTAAAAGTTCTACCAGAAAAATATTAATGAAAGATGTTTCGTTTGGAAGAAGAGGTGAAGTTGGTTCTAATACTCCAGGTGATAGCTCTAATAAAAGACCATTTATTTGGACTGCTATGATATTTATCTTACTTATTGGAGGGATATTTTTCTATGGTTATGCATCTTCAGCATCAGGACAAGCTACAATTGCCAATGTAGGTGCACAATTCAAATCTTGGACTATTGACCCTGCTACAAATTTCTTGCAAAGCATTTATGGTGTTGGGGCTGGAGATTATTTTAGTTACAAAATAAATGATTCAAAAACTGAAATGGGTGTTAAATTCAAAAGTTTTACGTCAATATTAGGAGATGTTGTTCCACAAGGACAAGATATTAGTTTTAGATATGATTTTGATTTTGTGGGTGTAGATAAAGATGATTCTTATCCTGCAGAATTTTATTGCCAATTATTAAAAGATGAAGGGAAAAGTACTGAATTAAAAATAGAAGGAGAGATTATTCCATCAGGAGAGATTGAATTAAATAAGAATACTAATGTTCAATGTAAAATTCCTGGTGAAGAAACTGCAAATTTAGATGGAGCTTACAATGTTTATGGAGCGTTTGCGTTTGATTTTAAAACCCTAGATGCAAAGTTACCAGTTTATTATATTACTTCAGAAACTTCTGATCAATTAAGTGGAGAAGATTTTTTTGATTATTATAATTTAGATATTAGTCAAAGTGATTTGAGAGTTACTTATAATGGTGAGCCAATCAGTATTGCAATTGGTGTAGGTGGAGAAGGAAATGAAGAACAGCCAATCATAGTAAGCGGGACTGATACTTATAATACAATTGGAATTACTTTAACAAATGAATGGCAAGGAGATATTAAAGAATTGCAATATATGGAATTAATGTTACCTGAAGAAGTAAAGTTAAGTGATATAAATGAAGCTCCAACTTTAGGATGTCCATTTATCGAAGCTGGAACTGAGAGAGGTTATAACATTTATGTGTTAGATGATTCTGTAAATCAAGAATTGTTTGATTATTATATCAAGGATGAAAGATTCTTTGGAAAATCTAATTATCATACTTTTCAATGCTGGATTGATGTAGATGAAAGTATTTTTAATGATGCTCCTTATGTAGTTAAAGATTATTCAGCTAGCATTGAATATAAATATAAAGTCAAAGATAAAGTTGCATCCGTAAGTATTGTGAAAACTGGAGAGAGTTTAGTTGTAGAATGAAAAAAGTTTTAATTTTAATATTGTTAATATTATTAAGTGCTTGTCAAACTACTCCAACAGCTACTGAAGCTACTTATTGTCCACCTGATTGTGCTGAAGGTAGTAGTAGTTTAGATATTGAAATAAATTCTCCGACTGAGACAATATATACTGATGGAAGAACTTTAGTTTCTGTTCATTTAGAAAATACTGGAGAAGCTAGCATTGAAGAAGGTTCTTTATGCATTACAGGTTTAGATTCTGAGATTTTTGAAGGATTAGGCGGATGTAATTGTCAATCATTTGATATTACTTTAGATGATCCTAGTAGTCAATCATTTGTTGAGGAAACTATTGAGTTTGGTCCAGCATATATATCATCTGATGCAAGTGGAAATGGACAGATGAGTGTAATTACAAGATATGTGTATACTACTTATGGTATTTTTGATGCGTGCATAACTACTGGTTATGAAGATGCAACTTGTTCAGTAGAAGGAGATAAATTGACTAAATCTTCTTCCAGTCCTGTAAAGATTACTTCAATAACTGAAACTGCTACGCCGGTTGGAAGCAATAGTGTTGATTTAAGGTTAAATATTGAAGCAGAAGTAAATAGTGATTCTAATCAAAGAATAATATCTCTTGATGATGTCAGCAGTTATTCTTGTTCTTTAACAGAAACTGAAGATATACAAGCAGATGTTTCAGTGATTTTATTTAATGATGCTCATGACTGCGGGAAGATGACGTTTGATGAAAAAGGTGAAGGTCAAATGAGTTGTAAATTAGAAGGAATAAGTACTGATAGATTAATTGGAGAACAAAAAGAGTATCAAGGATGGATAAGAATTGATTATGGTTATCAAGAAATTAATTCTGTTATATTTGAGTTTGTAAGTGATAGTTCTTCTTATGTTTCTTAGGACAATATTATCAAAGTAATTATTCACTAGAATTTGATTTAGAGAAAACTTAATAAATAATAATAACTGTACAAGAAGTTATGAATTCAAAAAAAGGTGTAATATTTATTTTAATAATAGGCTTACTTCTCATAACAGGATGCACCACAGGTAAAACTTCTACTGGTGTAATTGGAGCGTATTCAACTTGTTATGGTGATGAAACTCAAATGATAACAGCACAGTTTGCAGATTTTGCTCCTGTGAGTTCAGAAGAAAATCCTTATACTGCTGGTGAGGATATTGATATTGAAGTTATTTTAACAAACAAATTTACTAAAGATATTGAAGCTGGAATGGTCAAAGTTAGATTAACTGGTGATTCTGCAATTGATTCAATTTTTTCTGGAGCACAAGAAGTTAGTGCAGATACACTATATGCAATTGATACTCAAACATGTTTAGAAGAAACTACTGAAGTTAATTTAGGACCAATAACTTATCAAGGAGATATTAGTACTCCTATAAACAAAGAAATAACAGGGTTATATTGTTATACACAACCTGTAGAAATTAAAGCTTATTTATATTATACAGCTGATTCTACTGAGATAGGAACAAATTTACCTGCAGGATCTAATCCTCCTTCTGGAGTTCAAGTTACTCAGATTGACCAAAATCCAGTTGATGTTGATGCTGGTGAATCCAATGGTGAAATGAGATTTAAAATTTATTTAGCAAATGTTGGCACTGGTACAATTGTTCCTTCATTAAGTGATTGTTTTGATTATAGAGAAGCTAGTTATAGAGAAGAATTCAAGTTAAATGTTGAAAGCGCTTACAATATTAAATGTCCTGAAGATGTTGCTCTAAGCAGAGGAGAAAAAACTGATGTTGTAACTTGTTTGGTAACTGGTATAGATTCAACAAACTTAGGCGCACGAGCAAGTGAGATTACAATAACATTAAGTGATTTCGCTTATGAAGATGTAATACCTTCAACTACAATCTGGTTGGAACCTTCTTAATTTTTTATATTTTTATGGCAAGACTAATAGTAAGAACTATGAACCCAAAAAACAAATTTTAATCGAACAAATAAGTAATTTAATGATAGATATTTCACAATTAAAGACTGTTGAATTATCAAAAGTTTATGGTAAAGGCAGATTCTGGAGATGGATTACAGCCAATTCTTCATTGTTTTATTAAGCAATATAACACCAAAACAAAAAGTTTAAATAATAGTGTATGTTATTATTACTCATATGTACGTTAATCATACACTCCTAAGTTCTGCAGAAGTACAGGTACTGGACGCATTCTTAGACCTGAAAAAGCATTACTTTGCAGAATTAACAAAGCGCACTTCCCTGACACGACCAAGAACA
>CAYHOR010000083.1:0-4236 GCA_964358235.1 Candidatus Woesearchaeota archaeon | reverse complement strand
TAGATTTTGGGGATAAATTATGCAGGCATCCATATCAGATTTATGATGCTTTAGGGAGGTTTGCTGTTGCTGGACTATTATTATTTTGGAACAAAAGAAAGGAAGGAAATTTGTTTCTCTTTATGGTTTTATTATTAGGAATTGAGAGATTTATTGTTGATTTTTTTAAAGAGGATATATTATATTATAGTTTAAGTGTTGGACAATGGATGTCTTTAGCAATGGTTATAATTGCTATCGTTGTTTTGTACAAAAGAAACCTTTTTAAAAAGAAGTAAATACGAAAAGTTATGAAAATTTCTTTTGATAGGGATGATGTTTTATTCCCTTTTACAGATGTATTTCTTTTATGGCATAATGAAGTTTATTGTACTAATTTTACTGTAATAGATAATACAACTTATGACCTTAGTCTATTGTTTAGATGTGATTATTCTGAAGCTTTGAGAAGAACTGCTGAGTATTGTAATACTGAAAAATTTAGAAATAGTCAACCTCTGGAAGGAAGTCAAGAATTAGTAAATTTGTTAATAGAAAAAGGACATGAGCTAATAGTAATTACTTCTAAGGTTAAAATACATGGAGAAGTTGATTTAGAAGAAGCAACAAATAGTTTTATGGGGAGATATTTTCAAGGACAATTCTCTAAAATTTTTATGACTGGACAAATGGATGGTGGAAAAGTTACAAAAGGAATGATTTGCAATCAAGAAAGAGTTGATTTACACGTAGAAGATCATATAGAATATGCAAAAGAATGTGTTGCCCCTAATAGAACAGTTTGTCTTTTTGACAGACCTTGGAATCAATGTTCAGAATTACCCTCTGGTATTGTAAGAGTATATAGTTTGTCTGAAATAGTTAACTATTTAAATTAATATTTTTGAATGAGAAAGATGGTAGATTGTAATAAATGTAATGCTGAATGCTGCAGAGAGATTTGTGTGAGCATGGACAAACCGGAAACTATTGAAGATTGGGATCTCATAAGATGGATGGTTGCACATGAAAAAATTGCAGTATATGTTGACGACGAAGATGACTGGTTAGTTGAAGTTAAAACTAATTGCAAATATATCAATTCTGATAATACTTGTAAAATTTATAATGAAAGACCTTTAATTTGCAAAGAACATCCAACTGAAAATTGTGTTAAAAATGCCGAAGAAGAAGGAGAAAAATTAAGATTTAATACAGTTGAAGAAGTTGACAAGTATATTGAAGAAGTAATAAAACCTAAACTGGACAAGGAAATAAGCAAACAAAGAAATCTCTTTGACAACTGGAATTTGCCTAAACAATAATTTTATTTTTTTCTGTATCAAAAACATATTGATTTCCAACAATCCAAGTTTTTTCTTCATATAAAGCTCTTATTTCTTCTATAATTGCTTTTTCTTTTTCAAGAGAATCTTTTTTTTTTGAATACTTAAGATAATTAACAACTCTTGGATCTTGAACTAAAGTTTCTCTAGCTTGAACTAATTCTGCTTCAATGATCTCTAATCTAAAATCTCCGTGAAAATGAACCATTGCAGGATAAAACATATCTTTTGTCGTAACTGAAACTACTCTTCCACCATTTTTTTCAACTAAAGATATCACTTCATCTGGAGAATAAGTTCTTTCTCCTTCGACATAATCAAAAGCATGGTCCATACCAATTTGACGTTCAAGACCTTCTACTTTTCTTAAGAAAGTTAAAATATCTTCTCCGCTTATAGAATTATTTTCCCAATTCTCTACAGTAAAAACAAATCTTCCTCTTTGAGATAAATAAGAATAAATTTTTCTTAAAACTTCTTTAGGATCTGGCATTACTACAAAAGCTCCACTAGATAATATAACAGAAGGTTTTTCTAAATTAGAGCCGACTAAATCATCTATTGTTCCTTGAATAATTCTTGCACAATTAAGATTTGTTTTAGATGCTGCTAACATTTCGGGAGAGGGATCAATAGCATATACTTTTCTCACGCCTAATTTGATTATTTCTCTAGTAGCATATCCAGTACCACATCCTAAATCTGCAACTACATCTTCAGGTTTTAATCCTGCATTTAGTACTAACTCTCTGCATAATTGAGTCCAAAATGTTTCCTTAGAAGCACCATAATAACGAACATAATCTGGATCTCTATATAACATAGGATTACGTAAACTTTGTGAAGATTGCATGTTCAAGAATAATAATATTTTCCAGTTC
The DNA here is from genome assembly GCA_964358235.1 of Candidatus Woesearchaeota archaeon. Taxonomy (GTDB): domain Archaea; phylum Nanobdellota; class Nanobdellia; order SCGC-AAA011-G17; family GW2011-AR17; genus JAGVZZ01. The sequence goes on along the minus strand of CAYHOR010000083.1, from coordinate 2,030 downwards.
TTTTTTGTTCAGAATCTAATTGAGAACCAGGTTTGTTTATTCTAGGACGACCAGTTTCTTTATCGATTCTATATGTAATGTCTAACATCTTTAAAACTTCGTTCATCCCTTTTTGTTTATCTAATGGACCTTTAACATGACCTTCTTTACCAGGGATTCCTTCGAATACAAGCATAGAATCACCAATGTAATCTAGGAATTGCACGTCGTGGTCTACTACTATTGCACAAGCATCATTTACATTCATAAAATCTTTAATTACTTCAGCTACATTTAGACGATCTTCTACATCAATAAATGCTGAAGGTTCATCAAAAGCGTAAACGTCTGCTTTCAAAGATAATGTAATTGCAATGTAAACTTTTTGCAGTTCTCCACCGGAAAGTTCTGAAATATTATTATTTATAATTTTATTTAAATTTAATTTTTCTAAAATATTTTGTTTGAACCAACCAGAATCGTGATGAGCTGCAACTTTATGAAGCCATTCCTGGACTGTTCCAGCTTCAGAAATAATATCTTGAGGTTTGTATGCGATTTTTATTTTTTTAGTAACTTCTCCTTTTGTAGGTTCAATCATTCCAGCAAGCATTTTTAGGAATGTAGTTTTACCTAGTCCGTTGGAACCTGTGATTGTCAAGACATCTCCTTTATGAATTTGGCCAGGAGAAACTTTAATCTTAAATGAACCAAAATCTTTTTCTAATTCATTCCAGGAATAATGGATTATTGATTTTGTTTTTCTTTCTATTCCTTTATTGAAAACGATTTTATATGGACGGAATTTAATATTATCATCAGGCAAATAACCATCCAAATATTCGTTGATTCCTCGTTTAACTTGTTTAATTTGTGAAATTATACCATAAGTTGCAGGGTCTCCGTAAACTACTTGGATTTGATCAGAAATATAATCTAATGTTGCCAAGTCATGTTCAATTACAACTATTGCATTATTTTCATTGCACAAAGATCTGATTAATTTAGCAACTCTAATTCTTGAAGTAATATCTAAAAATGAAGAAGGTTCATCAAAGAAATATAAATTTGCATCTTTAAGACAAGTTGCAGCTATTGCCACACGTTGAGATTCTCCACCAGATAATTGAGATAATTCTCTATCAAGAATATTGTTTATTTCTAATTCTTTAACAACTTCATCAAATTTGTTTCTTTGATCTATTTTTTTTAATAAATCTCTAACCTTACCATCACCTTTTCTCAAGATCATATCTACAGCTTGAGGTTTATATGCGACCTTTATATCATTATTTTTTACTTTCTCTAGGAATTTTTGGATCTCTGTTCCTTTGTATAATTTGATTAAATCGTTAATATCATAATTTTTATCTGGTTCACCCAAGTTAGGTTTTAAAACGCCGGCTAAAATTTTCATAGCTGTACTTTTACCTATACCATTTCTTCCTAAAACACCCAAGACTTTTCCGAATGCTGGAAGTGGAAGGTTGTATAATATAAATGAATCTGCTGTGTATCTATGAATTGGTTTTTGAGTAAGTTGATCTGGAAGTTTAACCATATGGATTGCTTTCAATGGGCAGATGTTTACACATACTTGAAGAGTATCGTTTGCTAATTCTTCGTTAATATGAGCTTTACCATTTGGGCCTTTAAAGATAGCTTCGACTCCATTCCTATTTAGAGGAGACATTCTCATACAAAGGAAATCTCCACACATCAAAGGGTTACATTTTTCTTGATCGATAACTGCTATCCGTTTCATAGTGTTTTTTTGTAGTTTAGGGGTTTTTAAGGGTTTTGGGAAGTTATTTAAAACGAAAATTATTATTTATTTGTATGAAATGTGAAATTTGCAAAGAAAAAATTGAAGAAACTTTTCTAGGTAAAATTAGAGGTACTCATATTGGAAAAAAAGCTGTTTGCGATAAGTGCCAAAAGAAGTTTGGTAATGACTTGAAAAAACAATTATAATGATGCCTCTGTAGCTTAGTGGTAGAGCACGGCTTTCGTAAAGCTGAGGTCGAGGGTTCAACCCCCTTCAGAGGCTT
>CAYHOR010000082.1:0-4243 GCA_964358235.1 Candidatus Woesearchaeota archaeon | reverse complement strand
ATTCCTGCGGGAAACATTCCCACTGCTTCACGCTTACTCGCTAAAGAAGATGATCACAAACTCGAAGCTCATAGTTACAGAGGGCACCCACGCGTGGCACTACCACGACCCTGACCTTTTTGCAAAAACTATCATTGCAGCCTGTAGTTCTCCCTGACCAATCGGGTAACTTTTTTAAATACAGCTAAAACTCAGTTGGTATGAGGTGAAAACTTAAAGCATGGAACTAAAGAAAATATCCGAGTATGAATGGGAAATTCCTAAAGAAGGAAAGATGAATGTTCCTGGAAAGATATTTGCAAGCGAAAAGTTAATGAAAGATATTAAAAATGATAAAACTCTCGAACAGGTTAAAAATGTGGCTTGCCTTCCTGGAATTTTAAGAGCTTCAATGGCAATGCCTGACGCCCACCAGGGATATGGTTTTAGCATTGGTGCAGTTGCTGCTTTTGATATGGAGAATGGGATAATATCACCTGGAGGAATTGGTTATGATCAAAATTGTGGGGTAAGGATGTTAGTTTCTAATCTTAAAAAAGATGAAGTAATAAAAAAGAAAAAAGAAATTGTTGAACAGATGTATAAAGATATTCCAACTGGTGTTGGTAAAGGATCTGTTGTTAAAATATCTAGAGAAGATATTAAAGAAATTTTAGAAACAGGTGCGCAATGGGCTGTAAAAAAAGGTTATGGTACTCAAATTGATTTAGATAAAACTGAAGATTATGGCTGCATTGCTGGTGCTGATTCTAAGAATGTTAGTGATAGAGCTATCTCTAGAGGATTACCTCAATTAGGTTCATTGGGTTCAGGAAATCATTTTTTAGAAGTTCAAGAAGTTGAAGAAATTTTTGATAAAGAAGTTGCTAAAAAGTTTGGTATAACTGAAGTGGGTCAAGTAACTGTTATGATCCATTGTGGTTCAAGAGGATTAGGACATCAGGTTGCGTCTGATTATATCAAATTAATGGAAGATGAGTATGGTTGGGAAAGTTTACCTGATAGAGAATTAATCAATGCTCCAATAAATTCTGTTTTAGGAAAAAAATTTTTTTCAGCTATGAATTGTTCAGCGAATTTTGCTTTTTGCAACAGGCAAATGATTATGGAGTGGGTAAGGCAGTCTTTTAAAAATGTTTATGGTTCTAAAGTTAAGTTAGATATGATTTATGATGTTTGTCATAACATTGCAAAAATTGAAGAGTATGTTGTTGATGGAAAGAAAATGAAACTATGTGTTCATAGGAAAGGTGCGACTAGAGCCTTCGGTCCTGGAAGAAAGGAATTGCCTTTAATTTATAGAGAAACTGGGCAACCTGTTTTAATTCCAGGTTCTATGGGAACTGCATCTTATCTTTTAGTTGGAACTAAAAAAGCTGAAGAAATTTCTTTTAGTTCTACAGCTCACGGTGCTGGTCGTGTAAGTAGCAGACATGAGGCTTTAAGAAATATAAGAGGAGAAGATGTAAGAGATAATTTAGCTAAGAAAGGAATTGAAGTTAAAGCTGGTTCATGGAAATCTATTGCTGAAGAAGCTCCTGAGGTTTACAAAGACGTAGATGAAGTTGTCAAAGTCTGCAATTATGTTGGTATTGCTAAACTTGTAGTCAAGTTGAAGCCTATTGGTGTGATTAAAGGATAGATTTAAATAATAGTGATTTATTTTTGTTTTTATGAATTCAGTACTTACAGATGTTGTAAATGCTTCTAATCTTGAAAATGATATTAGATATTTTGGAGATCGACAAGCCAGAAATGAAAGGATACGATGGTTTCCGGATAGATCTTTAATGACATTATCTTATTTTGGATTAATCCAAGAATGTTCTAGATATACAACACTTGAGGGTTTGGAAATTTACGTGAGTTTAAGTCAAAAAGGCAGGGAAGTTTACGATTCTTTAAAAGGATAATATTATTTTTATAACAAATATTCATAAATAACTTATTTTATATTTTTTCATATAAAACAAGAATTACTTGCAGTGTTTTAAATTTAATTTGAGAAGACCAATTATTCTTAGGCAGATTTTAGAATAAATTTTTATTTATTTTTATCGGTGCCGATGAGGAAATTTCAGAAAAAGCTCATTCTATCCAATATATCTAAAACGAGGAACTTCTTTGTCCTCAATATTTACCTTCTCAAGAAACATACTTTTTGGTCTTGCCCACAAAGAATTATTTCCAAACTCTTCAGAATCATAAAGTGCTTTGTAAATTACTAATTCTTCTAATGTTTCACTATGTTTTGCAAGACCAATAACTTCATAGTGTTTTCCTTTGTAATGTTCATATCTTCCAAGTTTTAGTTCAGTCATAATATTTGATTTTGGTTAAATGTATATAAGTTTTGTTATGGTATAGAACAAAGATTTAATTTTAAAAAGTAATTTTAGTGGTGTATCTAGTGTGAAGTACAATCAAGAATAGGTATCAAGGGACAATAGTTTAGTTGTTTGTGTGGAGTTATTTTTTTATGATTTTACTAATATTCTTAAAGAAAAATAAAGCATTATCTAATGATTCTTTTGCTGGTTCTTTATTGGCTTGTGGAAGTTTTTGATAAGTAAATTCTCCTCTTTTTCTTTTTTCTATGAAGAATATTCCTAAAAGTTCTTCTGCTTTGACAATAATTTTCTTATAAATTTTTAACAATTCAATATCTAAGTTTCCAGTTTCAACTAGATATTTTTCAAAAGCCAGAATAGTTTTTTTATGAACTTCAGGTGCGTCTGTTTTGATTCCTTCTTTCACTAAAATAGCTTTTGCTGAGTAAAATATACAGTAATATGCGTGACTTATTACTGTGCTATAGAATGTGAAATTTTTTTCAAGTTTGAATTGTTCTTTTTGAAGTTTTTCGTTGCTTGATATGTCAAAAAGCATCTGAGCAACAATAAGTTCGTTTTCAGCTCTTTGGAGATATAGTTCTGCTTCATCACTCATTTTTGCATACCTCTTAGTATATTGCAATAATCTATAAATCCATAATAAATAATGCTGTTTTTATATATTTGCTTCCCGACATTTTCTATTTCATCGTTTAGCATTTGTAAGAATTCATTTTTTATAAATATATGATAATCAACAGGAGTTATTTCTCTTCTTTTAACAGTCTCTAAGATAGGGGCAATATCTTTTTTTATCTGTTCAGAGTCAACAATGATAGCAATGTCTAAATCAGAGTTATCAGTTGCTTTGTTTTTTGCGTAACTTCCGAATATGATTAATATAAAAAAAGGTGTTTGGTGGAGTATTTTTTTTTGTACTTCAGCAAGAATTGTTATTGGAAATTTTTTATTTAGATTATTATTTTGATTTATTAGGTTAAGATATCCTATTGTAAGATTATTATCAAGATTTAATGAATAAACAGAAACATCACCAATCTTTTTGGTTTTGATTATGTCCTCTTTTTGAAATTCCTTTAATGCTATTTGAACAACATTATTAGATTTCTGCCTGCTTTGGTTTTTTATCTGCTTAAATGTAAGTTCAGCAAATATGCTCTTATTGAATACTCCTAAAATTTTTAACTGTTCTTTTGTTAACATTATGCTTACCTATTTATGGGTATTAGAATACCTAATATTAGGTTATATATAAATGTTACTAATTAAAAATTGTGATGCAAAGTGTGGGAAAATTTCATTAAATCTTAACCCTGAGGGTGTTAAGTGCTATTTACTAAGCATGAATTTCTCTTCAAATACTTACAGACTTGCTTATGCTTCATTAAAATTCTTTTTTGCAATACTGTTCTACAAAACCAGCTTCTAATAAAGTTTTTAAAGACTGATTATTTCTTTGATAGCATGCAAGTGTTTGTATATGCATTATTGAGTGTTATAATTGTTAGTTTAATTGCTTTAATTGGACTATTCACATTTGCTTTAAAAGAAAAATATATTCATAAATTTCTATTATATTTTGTAAGTTTTTCTGCAGGATCTTTATTTGCAGATGCTTTCATTCATTTGTTACCAGAAACTGTTGAAAAATATGGATTTACATTACAAATTTCTTTATTTGTTTTAATTGGATTGATGTTTTCATTTATTATTGAATCTTTTATTTCTTGGAGGCATTGTCATTTAACTGCTTCAAGTGAACATGTACATAGTTTTGCATTAATGAATTTAGTTGGAGATGGTGTACATAATTTTTTGGATGGTTTGATTATTGGAGCTAGTTATTTAATCAGCATTCCTGTGGGGGTTGCTACTACAGTAGCTGTTAT
>CAYHOR010000081.1:0-4273 GCA_964358235.1 Candidatus Woesearchaeota archaeon | reverse complement strand
TCTTGAGAATATCTTTGATTATAAAATTATATTAAATTAACTAAAATATTCGTAAATATCAACCTCTACAACCATCCAATAAAAGCAAAAAGGTTAAAAATGCTAGTTATTCTTTTCAATGATAAATAATGCCTCTGTGGCTTAGCCTGGTATAGCACAGAAGAAATTCGCTAAGTTGCTTGGTAAGCTAAACTCAAAGAGCAAGAGGTCCCGCGTTCAAATCGCGGCAGAGGCTTATTATTCCCAAACATAAAAATTTAAAAACTATTAATCTTCTTAATATTATATGACAAAAGATCCTATTCAAGAATTAAAAGAGGAGTATTCTAAAATACTTCCATTGTTTGACGAACTACGCTCAGAAATAAACGCTTCTAGACAATCTGGAGCATCTTCTAAACTAAAAGAAATTGAAGAAAAACTATCTACATTGCAAAGAAGAGTTGTTAATGATTTCAAATGGTTATTACCTCAAGAACCAACTATTCAAAAGAAATCTATATTCGGATTTAAGAAATAATTATTTTAATTTTTCTAATATTTTAAATGCTTCTTTATCGAATTTAGAGAATGCAAACCATTTTTTGCCTAAATCTTTTAGTGACGCCCCAAAATGATATACTTCTTTGTCATCAATGATTAGAAACCTATCATGAGACTGCTTAAACTCATTAACTTCAATATGTGAATACTGCGAATTATATTTAGCTAAATCTAATAACAATTCTTTAGATATATCCTTTGTAAAAATCTTTACTGTAACATCTTTATTTCTTTTGTTAAAGAGTGTTAAAACTGAATCATCTATATAATTGTCAATAAGGACTATAGAGCTATTAGCAGTTCTAATAAGATTTGAAACAAATTTGTAAGCATCAAATATTTGTCCATCAAAAAATATTCCCTTTTCGGGTTTAATATCCTTACTTTCAATAGCTTCAAATATTTCTTCAAATTTTTTATCTGTTTTTACTTGAAATTCTAATTGTTTTTGTTCTATGTTATCTAATCTTTGAAAAACTGGGACATTATTTGAAATCAATCTTCGCATAGATACGAATGCTTCCATTATTTGGATGCTTATTTGTACTGCTGTGTTACTTTTTAATACACCAGAAAGCATAGCTACACCTTGTTCTGTGAATGCATATGGAAGATAAGTTCTGCCGCCTCTATTTGAATTACTCTTTTTGGTCTTCAAACTTTCATCTTTAAATGTTATGAACAGGGTTTTTAAGACTTCTTTGTTTGAGGTACCATTTTGGAACCTCAAAGCTTCTTCATTTGAGGTCACAATTTGTGACCTCAAGATTTGTTCTTTAAGGATAACAAATTGCAACATTAAAGAATGGTATTCTGATTCTGTTAATTGAAACATAAAATTCTTTGGAAATCGTTCAATATTTCTCTTTACAGCTTGATTCAAGACTTTAGTATCAACATCATAAAGAACAGCTAAGTCACTATCTAGCATTACTTGAATTCCTCTAATAGTATAGATTTTACTCTTAATTTCCATTTATAATATTCAGTAAAAAATCATTTAATAAATCTTTATAAGAAATTTCCGAAAATCCTTCAGTTCAAACCAATATCTTCTTTGATATTCTTAACAGCTTCTATTGACAAACCAAAGAATTCTTCTAATGATAAACCTATTAATTCTATTTCTTTAACTAAATCTCTATTGCACTTAGCCGCAAATGTTTTATTTTCAAATTTTTTCTTCAAACCTTTAATTTCCATATCTGAAATCTTTTTTCCTTTCATTAAAGCATAAGCATAAATTATTCCAGTTAAAGTTTCTGCAGCAGTAAGAGCATGTTGAATTTTTGTTGTTCTGATTTTATCTTTCAGTAAAGGAATTTCCTCATATCCATACCCATGTGACTGTAAATTTTCAATAAATACAGAATCAAACCCTTTTTCTTTTAATATTTCAACAGCTTTTATACAATGTTGGCTACAATTTTCTTTTGTTAACGCCCAATCAACATCATGCAACAAACCTAACATCCCCCAATATTCTATATCTTCATTAAATTTATTTGCCAAAGCTCTCATAATAGCTTCTGATTCTAAATAATGATTCATATCAGAACTTAACTGAGGCATACTCTTCAAAAGATTGATAGCTTCTTCTCTTGTTATTGGTAAATTATTCATTTTTTAATATAATTTTCCACCTATTGGAACTTCTCTTTCAGGTTGAATCAAAACACATTCTTTACTTTTATCAGGAATTCCTAATGTCAAAACTTCAGATGTAAATGGACCAATTTGTCTAGGTAAAAAATTAACTACACAAATAATTAATTTATCTTTGAGATTTTCTTTACTATAATTTTTTACTATTTGAACACTAGATTTTTTAATTCCAATTTCCGAACCTAAATCTATTGTGAGTTTATATGCTGGTTTTCTAGCTTCAGGAAAATCTTCAACTTCTATTATTTTTCCAACACGAATATCCAATTTTTGAAAATCTTCAATTGTTACCATTTTACAAAAAAATAATGTGGGGGAAGGGATTTGAACCCTCGAACTCACTAAGAGGCAGGATGTCATATTGGGCTAAGCCTCCTTAGCCTTGCCATCTTAAGTCCTGTGCATTTAGCCGAATGAGATTTAATCTCGCTCTTTGACCACTTTGCTACCCCCACAAGACCTTTTTTTAAAAAATAAGTTTCCTTATAAATGTTTTCTTTTAAATTTTCAAAATTTACTTTATCGTGAATAACTCTGCTCTGGGGTAAAATATATTTTAATAAAATTTCAGTTTACAAATGTTTTGTTAAAAAAAAGAAAGTTGGAACCCAAAAGATTTTGGGGAGGTTATGGGCTCCAACTCATGATTGCAAGATATATATCATTACATTATCGTCCTTTATAAAGAACTAGAATATCCTATCCATAAAGCTTATAAGCACTTTAATTTTTCAGTGGTAGCAATGACCTTACTGCTTAATGGACCACAATGGTTTCAAGGGATTGATGCTATATTCGGATTTGTTTATGTCTTAGTAGCATTACTTATTGCAGCATTGAGCAACAAAGCTTATAAAATTTCTGGAGAAAAAAAATATTATTATTTTAGCTTGGCATTTTTCTTAATGGGCTTGGCATTTGCATTATATTCTTTTGTAAATTGGTCTTTGTTAACTCATATATCTCCATTATTATCAGGAGTTTTAACTACGTTTGATTTCGCATTTGTAATCTACATATTATTGATTTTCTTGGCATACACTTTATTAATAATTATAACTTTTAAAATTGAAGAAAGTAAAGTTGGTCTTTTGATATTCACACTAATGTTATTATTAACAATATTCTCATATCAATATTATTTAAAGTTTCATATTATTTTGTTTATCTTGTTATTTTTACTAGCACACCAATTTTATACAAATTATACTGAAAAGAAAAATACTAACTCTTTGTTAGTTTTTATTTCATTTTACCTTTTAACCTGCGCAGAAATATTTTATGTTTCAATGGTTCATGTTAACCAATTGCTTTATGTAGTTGCAGTAATATTACAGTTATTAGGTTTCCTAACATTATTCTATATGTTATTGAGGGTCAATTATGGGCGAGAGAAGAGAAAAGCTTGATATTATAAAGGACATTCTGGAAGCTATTCGAGATAAAGGCGGATCTATTAAACCAACTCACTTGCTATATAAATCAAATCTATCTCACGATTCTATGAAACGGTACGTATCAGAATTAATGGATAGAGAATTATTGGCAGAATTGGAAGATAAAGCTGGTAAAAGGTTTACTATTACTGATAAAGGTTTGAAATTCCTTACAGATTATCAGCAAATCAAAGAATTCACTGATAGCTTTGGTTTCTAAAGTTTTAAATACTTTTTTTCCTATTAAAATTTATGCAGAAACAAAAATCTTGGATTTGGTGGCTAACTGTTTTCGCAAACCCTAATACTACAAGTACTATTTACCCTAATATATATTTATCCAAAAAATTCTATAAATTTACTAAAGAAACTCAAACGAGAATTTTAAAACACGAAAATATTCATTTGGAACAGCAAAAAAATAATTTAATCAAATATTTATTTCTTTACTTATTTGTAATGCCATTATTTTACAATCCTTGGAGATATAATTGGGAATACGAAGCTTATACAAAATCTGGAACAAGTGTTAAAAAAACAAAAGAATATTTATCTTCATGGAACTATGGTTGGATTACTTTTTGTTCAGCCACCACCAAGTCAAAGCAAGAATGATTAAAACAATAATT
>CAYHOR010000080.1:0-4293 GCA_964358235.1 Candidatus Woesearchaeota archaeon | reverse complement strand
AAGATACAGCTGATTCTAAAGTAAAATTGTTCGGACAAGTTAACGCTTCCGCAGTTGGTGCTGAAATTTTAAGAATCAACTATGGAAATACCAAAGATACAAACGCTATTTTACAAACACATGCAATGACTCTTTCAAGTGCTTCTGAACCAAGTACTAATATGACGATGGTATTAGATATTCTTGGTGATGATGCAACTAATGATTTGCAAAGTGAAGCTGATGATATCTATATGAGTTGGGGTTTTACAGCTGTAAACAGTACATTTGCTAAGTTGGGTGGAACTCTTTCAACAGAAGAAGCTACTGAGTTAAGATGGAGTAACGCTTTAACCTCTATTGGTACAAAAGATGAAGACCATAGAACAGCTTATGGAATTATCATTAAAAATCCAAAGAGCAATGGTGCATCTGACCAAGTTGAGTTAAGCATACCACAAGATCAAGTAAAAGCTAACATTGTAATTAAAGGATCTAGTTCAACTGTTACTGGTGGAGATACCACATATGTACCAGCTGAAATAACTCCAGTTACAAAATTGGTTTCAGAAGTATCTGATCCATCAGCTTACAACTTGATTTTAGTTGGTGGTCCATGTGCTAACACATTAGTAGAAGATTTGTTTGCTATGACTTGTGATGGTTGGAGCTTCCAAGAAGGAGAAGCAGTAGTTAAATTAGTTGACAATGGCGAAAAAGTAGCTTTATTGGTAGCAGGAACATCTGCTGACGATACAAGAAGAGCTGCTAAAGCTTTAGCTAACTATGGGGACTACACTTTTACTTCAACTGAAGCTTTAGTTACTGGTACAAGCGACACTGATATTGATGTTAGTGAAGCAGTAGAAGCAACAGCTTAAGGGTAAAACCTTTTTATTTTTTTATTTTTTTTAGAAAACTTTTTTAACTCCAATTATTTCTGATAGTCTATGAAAGAAGTTAATTATTCTAAAGTTGATAATAGCGAGAAAAAAAAGAAGTTTTATGTTATTTTTATGGGATTATTTATTATATCAATAATGGTTTTTAGTACAATTTATTATGGATTAAGTGATGATACTCAAAGTGAAGTTGAATATCAAGGATTAAAATTTATTGAGAGTAGTTCTGGATGGATGACTTATGTAAACAATAATGAGAAGTTAGTTATACTTTCTAACCCTGAAGATTTAGATTCTGTTGAATTCAATGAGGTTGATTTTGATTCAATGAAAAGCAATTCTAAAATTTATGTGAGTTTTAATCCTTATGATAATTCTAATAATGCTTTATATGATTTAGATAGAAGTGGATTATTATCAATGCAGATTTATGTTACATGTTATGAAGATAATGACAAATGCAGTGAGTTGCCAATAAAGACTTGTGATGATGCTGTTCAAGGTACTGGTGTTGTTGTGATTAAACTAAGTAATGAAACTAAAGTATCATTAAATAATAATTGTTTGACTATAGAAGGGAAAGATTTATTAAAAATAGTAGATAAATTTATTGTGGATCAATATGGCGAAAGATTTTAGAAAGGTTAATATATTTCTTTTAATTTGTTATTAATATGAATAGGAAACAAACTTTTAGTAAAATAAATCTTTTTTTAAGAAGCAAAGGTGCAAAAAAAGTAGCTATTTTTGGTTCTTATGCCATAGGAAAACAAAAAAAAAATAGTGATATTGATATTTTAGTTAATTTTAATGATTCTAAGAGTATTTTCGAAATTGTTTCAATACAAGATGAACTTGGAGATTTATTAAATAAAAAAATAGATCTTGTTACTGAAAAATCTGTAAGTCCTTATATAATTGATAAAATTAAAAAAGAAATGGTAATATTATGAAAGATGATAATATTTACTTAAAACATATATTAGATTCTATCAATAATATAAATTCTTACTTAAGCAATGTAAATGAAAAAGAATTTTTAAAAAGTAATTTGTTACAGTCAGCAGTTATAAGAGAACTGGAAATAATTGGTGAAGCTGTAAAGATGATTAGTATAGAACTTAAAGAAAAATATCCTTATATTCCTTGGAGAACTATTGCTGGTATGAGAGATAAATTAATTCATAATTATTTTGGTGTTGATATTGGTGCAGTTTGGAAAACAATTGAAAATGATTTACCTATTTTTAAAAAAAATATCCATAAAATAGTAAAAGAAAATAGATAAAGTTTATTAATTATTGAATAAATTGTGGATCAGTATGGCGAAAGATAACACAGGGATATTGATTGTAATTTTAATAGTAATTACAGTAGCTGCTGGGCTATATATTTTTCTTAGTTCTCCTGAGACTGCTGTTCAAGATAATTATCAATATAGTAATGGTCAACAAATTTTTAATGTTACAAAAGTAAATGATATTGAGACTTATATTACCTTATATATTGGAAAAGATGAAATGCCTTATATAATTGGATTAAGAAATGATCCTTTATCATTAGAAGATATTATTGTTGATGGTGCTGTTAATACTAGAATTATTAATGATGATATAGTTTATGTTACAATAAATCCAAATGCAAATTTGACTTCAAAAACGACTATTGCTGCTTTGGAAATTGATAAAATAATTGATAATGATTATTTGTATGGCATTACTGTAAGTAGTGCGATGACGTTACCTAATGATTATGGGTATCCTGAAGTTTCTTGTTATGATGGAACTGATAGTCAGACTGTAATATTTTTAACTCTTGGAGATGAGACAAAAGTATATACTGATGAATATTGTATTATTATTGTTGGTACTGATGAAGATAATTTAATCAGGGCCACAGATAGATTTATTTATCAATTATTAGGTATAATGGTATGAGCCATTATTTTTCACAAAAACAAGAATCACCAATAAATATTTCTAATCTAAAGTTTGTTTTAGGATCAAGAACTTATAATTTTATTACTGGAAGCGGAGTTTTTTCTAAGGATAGAGTTGATTTTGGTACAAATATTTTAGTTAATTATATGAGTATTAAAAATGATGATAAAGTTTTAGATTTAGGATGTGGAATTGGTGTTGTTGGCAGGGTTTGTTTAGATAAAACTAAAAATAAAGTTGTGATGGTTGATGTGAATGAAAGAGCGGTTGAGATTGCCAAGAAGAATGTTAAAGGTTTTAAAAACGTTGAAGTCAAACAAAGCAATATTTTTGAAAATTTAAAAGATGAAATGTTTAATGTCATTTTATTAAATCCTCCACAGACTGCTGGAAAGAAAGTTTGCATGCAGATGATTTCAGAGTCAAAGGAACATTTAATTGTTGGTGGAAGTTTACAGGTAATTGCAAGACATAACAAAGGTGGAGAAGGATTGTCTGAATATATGAAAGAAGTATTTGGCAATTTAGATACACTTGCAAAAAAAGGCGGATACAGAGTTTACATATCCAAAAAATAATTATTTGTTTGCATTCTTGAAACTTTTTTCAAAATCTGAAATATAATCTTTGAAATCTAATGAACTCATTTTTTTATTCATTCTTCGGTATATTGTATTTGCAAAATTATTCCATCTTGTAATTTCGGTTCTTAGAGTGCGTTCAGCTTCTTGGGATATTGATTTTGATCTTAATTGTTCGTTCATTTCTTGAACAATTTTTAAAACTGTATCTTCGGCAGTTTTCATTTTTAAATTTCTAACACTACTTAGTTCTCCATTATTCAAAAATGGATTTGTGGTAGTTTTTACAGATTGTAATTGTTTAGTTAATCTTTCGTAAAATTCTGAATTTAATTTTGTTGTTTGATATAAATCTGATTCGTCTTTTTTTTCATTTTCTGAAACAGCTTCAGTATTTTTTGAGAATTCTCCATCCCTAGATCTATGTTTTGTTCTTACTCTTGCTCTTTGTGTAAGACTATCAATTTCATTAGAATAAAGAAGTCTGCCTTTTTTTTCTATTTCATTATTAGCTAATTCTATAAATATTTCATCAAAGTTACTATTTCTAGGGATAAATTGTGAGTATTCTTTTCGAGTGTGTCTTAGAGCTTTTCTTGCATCAAATTTGTCTGAAGAAAATGTACTTTCTAACCATTGTGTGATTGCCATAGTGTTTTTTTGGGAGTTTTTGTTTTTAAGCATTTATATATCTCTAAATACTCATTCTAGGAAAGATTTTTAAAGAAAAGGTTTTACAATTCTCTTAATATGCCGCGATGGGACAATCTGGTACTCCGCCAGCCTTGAGAGCTGGTTTCCGAAAGGATCTCCCGGTTCAAATCCGGGCCGCGGCGTTTTATAATTAATCTCTGCAATAACACTCACTCCTTTAGGTCTGAGTGAATTGCA
>CAYHOR010000079.1:0-4314 GCA_964358235.1 Candidatus Woesearchaeota archaeon | reverse complement strand
TAAAGGCAGTCGTGGTGGTTTAACAGTTCCATCTTGGATACCTTGATTTAATTCTGGGTTTAGATAATTAACAGTTCCATCAGTATTAGCTCTAACTCCAATATTATATTCTGCGTTAATTCTTTGTCTTTCAGTATTATCAACTTTAAATTGCCAAATTCCCGGAGGAGGCGGCGGAGTTGGTCTTATAATTTTAATATTTTCTCGGCCACATGTGACACCTTGCTGTTGAATTTCCTGAGGATTAAATTCTCTTGGAGACAATGCAGTAGGTTTAAAGTATCCTTCAGTATCAATTTCTGCAAAATAGGGTTTCTTATCTTGAAATATAATAGGGCAATGTTCTTCTTTAGTATAAACTTCTACATATGGGACTCCACCAATTTGTGTTACGGAAGTTACTTCTTGAGTATATTCAACGCCATCTTCTGAAAAAGTAGGCATAGGTGGAGTGTTAGCTAATGTTATTGGGATTAATAGAATTATAACTAGCAGTATAAAACCTCTTTTCATTATAGAAAAAATAGTTTTAATACATTTAAAGTTTTCTGTGAGTAGGGGTGGACACGGCAAATGCCTGCGACTAGTTTATATATTTAAAAAATATGGTTTAGATTATCTTTCTTGGAGGTTAAAATGTTTGAAAAAGATCATTTCCCTTGGAATAAAAATCCTGTAACTAAAATTTGTTTAAATTGTAATAATTACTTTGAAATCTCAAAAAGTCGTAATAAAGATGGAAGGGGAAAATTTTGTTGTTTACAATGTAGAAGTAATTATAAATTTAAACTTTCAAAACAATTTGTTATAGATTCAAATTTAGCAGAATTAATTGGAATAATTATTGGTGATGGTTGTATTAACAAATGTTGGAATAGAAAAGATTATAGAATTCAAATTTCTGGAAATCCTGTTGAAGATAAAGATTATTATGAATATTATTTACCTAAATTATTATTTGATTGTTTAAAAATTAAAAGAAAACCTTATTTAGGTTCTAATGGGGCTTATATTATTCAATTTCAGTCTGAACCTTTTAGGTTATTTTTAAAAGATTTAGAAATATTTTCTCCTAAAGCAAAGATTGTTAGAATTCCCAATATAATTAAAGAAGATGAAATTTTGTTAAAATCTTGTATAAAAGGTATTTTTGATTCTGATTTTACAATAATCTTCAATAAAAGGAAGAAAAATGGTTTGCATTATTATCCTAGAATTACTGCATGTTTTGCTTCAAAAAATTTAGTTAAAGATTTAGAATTTTCATTAAGGAAATTTAATTTTACATTAAATTGTAAATATGATGTTTTTATTAATGATCCTAGATGTTTTAGTTACATAACAAACTTTATAAATTTAGATGGCCCTCATAATTTAGAGAGGTGGATGAGTTTAATTGGATCTTCAAATTCAAGAATACTCACCAAATATTTTGTATGGAAAAAACAAGGTCATTTAGAACCCAAATCTACGTTAGAGGATAGAAAGAAAATCCTCATGGGGTAGTGATGGGGGTGATCTGAAAAATGGGTACAATTTTAATATTTTGTGCCCATTCCTAGCTGATGATGAAGCTATTGGAATGGCAGGTACAATTGCTAAGTATGTAAAAGAAGGTTACAAAGTTGTAAAAGTAGTTTTATCTAGTGGGGAGAAGAGCAGTCCGCATTTGCAAGAATCTTTTGTAAAGAAGGCTAGGTATAAAGAAACTGACAAAGCTAGTGATTTTTTAGGAATTTCTGAGGATATAAATTTAGGGTTGAAGGATGCTAAATTAAAAGAAGAAATAAGAAAACCTTTTGTTGAAAAAAGACTGAGAGAGTTAATTATGTTAAATAGGCCTGAAAAAATTTATGTAACTTCTAATCAAGATCCTCATCCTGCTGGTGATCATCAAGCTGTTAATAAAATAGTTTTGGAGGTTGTAGATTCATTAAAAAAACATTATCCTGTTTATGCATTTGAAGTATGGAATATTATTAAAGAAAATCATCCAAGAATGTATGTTGATATTTCTGAATTCATGGACCAAAAAGTAAAATATATAAAAATGTTTAAAAGCCAGTGGATGTATATGACTACATTATATTTACCCATGTGGTTCAGGGCTGTTTATTATGGAAGAAAAAATAATTGCAAGTATGCAGAGAGGTTTTATAAGTTAAGATGAAAGTTTTGTTTGTAGTTTCTGGAATTGGATATGGTGATGCTATTCGTGAGCATTGTAATATTTTGGAGTTTAAGAAACAGTTTCCACAAGCAAAAATAATGGTTGCTGGATATGATAGATCTTATGATTATTTTAAAGACAAGTTTGATACTATTAAAATTAGAGGTTACAAGTTACCTGGTTCGTCGATGAAGATTAATGTATTTAGTTTTGGGTTTAGAAATTTATTTTTACCGGCATATTGGTTTTTGAGTACATTCAAAGTTAGATTAGAAGCGTTTAATTTTATTCCTGATTTAATTATATCAGATTTTGAGCCTGCTGGAATTTCGCTGGCTAGATTGTTAAATAAGAAATGCATTGTTGTTTTTGGTTATGATCCTTTGTTGTATAAAGAGTATGTGAAAAAACATAAAGTTAGTTTTAAAATGAAAGTTGAAGCTAGTTATTTTGAAAAGTTATATCAACAAGCTGATTTAGTTTTGATACCTACTTTTAGAAAGAGTGAAAAACATTTATTGTATCATTATGTTGATCCTATTGTTCGTGTTAAACCAGAGGATTTGGCTTCTGAAGAAAAGTTAATGAAAGAATTAAAGTTGAAGAAGAAACCTATATTATTGATGTTAGGCGGTTCTAATTTTGGTTTAAAGTTAGTCAAGCATTTAAATAAAGTTGCTAAAAATTATAATGAAGAGTTTATTATATTTGGTGGTGATGTTGATTTAGATTTGGCTAAGAATGTTAAATATATAAAATTCACTGAAGATTTTTTGAAATATTTAAAAATTTGCAAGGGTGTAATAACTTTAGCCGGTCAAAAGACTTTATCCGAAGCTTTAGTTTATCAAAAACCTATATTATGTTATCCTATCAAAGACCATATTGAACAGACGTTAAATGCTTATGCTTTAGAAGGAAAAGCTATGGTTAGTTATGATAATTCTGAACAAATGTTTGATAAAAATTTGAAAAAATTTATTGAAGAAATACCTTTGTTGACTATTAAGACACAAAAAAATAAAGTTAGTGGTGATGGATCAAAAGAAATTATAAAAATAATTAGTGCTGTTTTGAAATAAATAATTCATAAACTATTGGCAAAAATGAAATTATAATTATTCCTACCAAAACTAATGAGAAATTTTCTTGAACAATAGTGATGTTACCAAATAAATATCCACTGACTAAAAACAATGAAGTCCAGATAATTCCACCGACTATATTATATTTTAAGAATTCTGTATATTTCATATTTCCTACACCGGCTACAAATGGTGCGAATGTTCTGATGATTGGTATGAATCTTGCTAAGAAAATTGTTTTTTTTCCATGTTTATCATAGAATTTTTGGGTTTTTAGCAAATATTCTTTTTTGAAGAAAATAGAGTTTTCATATTTAAATACTTTTGATCCTAAATATTTTCCTATATGATAGTTTATTGTATCTCCTAATATTGCTGCAAATGCACAGAGAAAAATTAATAGGGCTAGGTTTATGTTTCCTAGAGATGCTAATGCTCCAGCGGCAAATAATAATGAATCTCCTGGAAGAAATGGCATGATTACCAAACCAGTTTCAATGAATAGAATTGCAAATATGATCCCATAAATCCATAGACCATAGTTTTGTGTTAATGCTAACAGGTATTGATCTATATGCAGTATGTAATCAATTATCATAGATTTTAAGTTTTTTATTTATTTATAATGTTTGTTAATTTTAGAATGGAATTTCATATTCTGGGTGTAATCTTGTATAAATTATATCTGCTAGTGTATTTGCATTTCTTGGAACGTATAATGTATTTTTATCTTGTTTAAATTTGTAAAATTCTGTTTCTGGAGGTAATATTAATTTTCTAGCATATCTATATGGTCCTGTTATAGGTGTAACTTTCTCTAAATGATGTAAATATTCCCAATTTAGAAAATATAAATCTCTTGAAATTGTTATTTCTTCTAAATTTTTTGGATCTATTTCAGGAACGGATTTTGATAATTTATAATATAAAAAACCCCAAAATAACAAATCTTGAGGATGTTTTTGTCTGAATTCTGATAATTGATAGTTATGAATTGTTATTTGTTTACTGTATCTACGTAATCTTTTAGTTTTTGGATTTGGAAATTCTATAAGTTTA
>CAYHOR010000078.1:0-4320 GCA_964358235.1 Candidatus Woesearchaeota archaeon | reverse complement strand
CTTATGGTGCATTTGCAATGGAAGACTTGAAAGGGATTAGGAAAGGAAGAAAAGGAAAAGTGTTCAACAGGAAAAGAAGTAATTGGGCTTATTTCCAGTTTAGAAAAATCCTAGAATACAAAGCAGAAGAACAAGGAAAACAAGTTATTCTTGTTGATCCAAAATACACCTCTCAAGAATGTTATTCGTGTATGTACACGGATAAAAATAATAGAAATGGAAGTTTATTTCATTGCAAAGAATGTGGTTTTCAATGTCATGCAGATTTGAATGCGAGTAAAAACATCTCTCGAAGAGGATACATAATCTTCTTTGAGCAGGCTGTTGTAAACCAGCCGTATATCTCAAACTATGAAATCAATAGATAGAGTTTAGAGATAATGAATAAATCTAGAAGCGAAATGTCCCATTGCTCTGCGGTGGGATAGCTTCTAGCTAAATTCAGGTTTACTTAAAAGTGTATGGAATTTTAGTGTAAACCAACTTAGTCTGTGATTTTTAAAATTATATTTTAGATTAAAAATTAATGTTTCGTCGAAAGATAATCATTTTTCAGATAAAAAAGAGATTATATAATAGGTATATCACAGAATAACTTGGTAGACACGGATTTTCCTAATATTACAATTATTAATCCTAAAAAGAAACCTGCAATAACATCACTAAACCAATGAACGTTAAGATATATTCTGTTGAACCCTATAAAGATTATTACTAGAATTAATAAATATTTTAGTTTATTTTTTAGTATTAAAAACAATGATATAAAAAATACTGTTGATAGAACTACATGTCCACTTGGGAAACTGTAACTTGATTCTAGAACTAGTTGATTAATAGGTCTAGCTCTTTGCACTATTTCTTTAATTATAATTACTAATACTGCTCCTAAGATTGTAGTTGATAATAAAAATAATGCTTGTTGTTTCTTTTTTTTATAGAATAATATTATTGACATTATTAATGAGGCTAAGATTATATTTATAGAATCAAATAAATAAGAGATAATTATCATAATATTATTTAAAATTGGATTCCATAATTGTGAAATATTATTACTTATTACATTGTCCAGTTTGAATGAAACTAATAATAATATCAAAGATAAAATACTAATAAGGATTAATTTCTTTTTATTCATAATTAATTAATTAAATTGAAGATATTTAAATGTGCTTAATATCTATAATTTACTTAAATCGTTCTTTAAAAGTTTCAAAATATGTCATCATCAATGGTAATAATATTGGACCAATAAATATACCAGGAATTCCAAACATACTAACACCACCTATAACTCCAAGAATTGTAACTATTGGGCTTATATTTGTTTTTGCTTGAACTATTTTTACTAGTAAAATATTATCAATTGTACTAATTACCAAAATACCATAAATGAAAAGACCTATACCTTTACCTAATAACCAATAATCATGAGAAAAATAACAGTTTATAATCAAAAAGAACGAAGCTGGTACCCATACCATTACTGTTCCTATAGTTGGGATCAAAGCACAAAATGCCACTACAATTCCAAGTAATATCGGCAAAGGAACACCAAATATATAAAATCCGATCGTTGCAACAATTCCCTGGACAAATGCAACAAATAATTGTGCATAAATTACTGTATGAGCTATATTTCCAAATTCCTTAACAAGTCTATTTTTTGTTTTTGCTCTCATTGGAAGCAAATAATAAATTTTTTTAAATATGCTCTTCCAATCTTTTAAAATAAAAAAAGCTAATATTAATATAAGGAATATTTGCGCGATTGCAATTCTTTCAATACACTTTTCTTTATTTATTGGTTCAGTACCAACTACAGGGAGATAATATTGATTATCTATTCTATCTTTTTTATATTCTAAAAAAAGAACATACAATTCATTAAGATGAAACAAATCTTTTATCAGGATTACAGCAGCAGAATGATTTTCACATTTTATTCCGCATTTAAAAAATAAGGACATTACAGTGTTGTAAATTGAATAGTAAGCTTCCGAAACAGCATTTTCATAAATTCCTGCTTCAAAAGCCAATTTTGCAACTTGAATTCATTTATCACTTTTTATGAGATAAGATTTTGATATCTCATCAGAGGATTCTATGAGTTTAAGTGATTCTTCAACTTTAAGCTTATTCAAAAAATTGAATTTTTTCATAATATTCTTCTCCTCCTTTAATAATTACATGATTCTTGATTATTTCTTTTATTAATAAATCACTAAGATTAAATTTTCCAATTTTTATACTAATTAAATCATAAATATTTTGGATTTCTTCTTTAATTTTTTGTTCTGTAGTTTCAATATAAATATCAATATCACTATCTTTTTTAGGAATTCCTTTTGCATAGCTTCCGAATAAGATAATTAAGTTACATTTGCTTTTTTTAATTATATCTTCAAATATAGGCTCAAGCTCGGGATGTTTATTTATTATCTTTGTTAATTTATAATTTTCAGCATTTAGAATAAATGATTTCGAGATTAAATTTTTCTTAATGAAATAGATATGATTTTTTCCTTCTACTTTGTAATCTATTACATTAATATTTCTAAGCTCTGTTAAGATGGATTGTACCCTTGTAAGTGATGTTTTTAGTTCCTTAGCCAGTTCTCTTCCATGGGCTTCTTTTTTTAAGAGCAGTAGTAAAACTTCGTAAGTATGATTGATTTTTATTGCGTTCATATGAACTTATTATAAATCATTAATATTTAAAGGTTTTGCATTTAAATATAATTACGCCGCGACTGAGCTAAATTACAAGAAAGTAAAGGAAAATATAGTTGTGCCAAAGATCAAAATTGAAAGGGCTTGTTTTCAAAAGAAATAATAATTATGTCCACCTTAAATCAATTAATTTACACTAAAGTAGTCATATCAAAATCTCATCTTTAATAATCAAGGAATAAATAAATTGAATAAATGGGTTTAGATTATTCTTCGATTGAGCTTCTTCAAGACAACCATAATATTCTAATTTAATTTTATTTGGTATGTTAATCATTGGGAAATTATTCTTATTTAGGATAAAATTTAATAATAATCTCCCAGTTCTTCCATTCCCATCAACAAAGGGATGTATTGATTCAAAAGCAACATGAAAGTATGAAGCTAGAATTAAGGGATGTAATTTATTTTTATTTGAATTATACCATCTTATTAAAGAGCGCATTTCCATAGAGACTTCTTCTGAAGATGTAGGAATAAAATCTACACCTCTAATATATACTTGAACATTTCTATATTTTCCAACTTGATTTTCAAGATCTTTTCTAAGAGTGTTTTCAACAACTTTCTTTTGAATTTCACAAATGAATTTTTTATCAATATCTCCTTTATAATCTAAAATGAAATCAAATGCTTTTTTATGATTTAGTACTTCATTTATTTCTCTTAAAGATTTTCCTGGAGGAGTTCTATTTTCAAAAAGGATATAGGAGGTTTCCTTAAGATCAATGGTATTACCTTCAATAGCATTGGAATCATAAGTAAATTTAGCTACAAATGCTTCATACCTATTTGTTTCTGTTTGTTTTGATAGTGATCTAAAATTTAATTTAAGTTTATTAAGAATTTGAATTTGTTGTGTTGATAACAATTTGTTGAGGGTTTCATTTAAAATTTTATCCGCTTCTCTTTCTAGTTTCTTTAATTTATCTTGTTTTAAATTAACTCCTAAATAAATTCTTTTTTTGCTGACTTTCCCTTTATTTTTAATAGATTTTACTCTATAAAAATACTTTTTTTCTTTTTTCTCTTGAATCTCAGTGTAAGTCATATAAGGATATATGTCTACCTTATTTAAATAGCTTTTGATTTAAGTGGTCATAAAGAATAAATACGCCGCGACTGGGCATAGTTAGTAAAATTCAACGCCGAAAGTACTATTTAACTCTCGTCATGCGTTAAAATATAAATGGGTTAGACTATTTATAATTTTCGTATAACTTTGGAGGTTAGATTATGGTTAGACTACAAGAAAGTAAAGGAAAATATAGTTTGATTGTGCCTAAGATCAAAGTAGAAAGGGCTTGTTGGAATAAAGGCCAAGAGTTTGATGTTGAGCTGGATATTAATGGGAACTTGGTGTTCAGGCCTGTGCGGAAATAAAAACAACTCTTTTACTCAAATATACAAGGTGGAACTCCTGTAGATATAAAATTCTCTTGCACCAAGAAAAAATCAATTATTCTATTTTCTGGGAATGTTTCTTCGATTTCTTGTTCAATTTTTCTTACTTCATAAGGATCATTTACAAATATTCCAAATTTGAATTAACTTCTGCATATCAATTATCGAAAAGTATATAAA
>CAYHOR010000077.1:0-4326 GCA_964358235.1 Candidatus Woesearchaeota archaeon | reverse complement strand
GTTTTCCTGCATTGCAACGAAAAGGCTTGCAAGGAGCGCATATTCAAAAATATAAAATAGGCCTTTGTAGACAATGCTTCAGAGATAATGCAACAAAGTTGGGGTTTAAAAAATATTACTAAAATGGCAATGAACGATACACTAGCAGCAACATTGAACAACATAATCAATGCAGAAAAAGTAGGAAAATCAATTTGCATAGTCAGACCTGTTTCCAAAGTTACTAAAACAATATTAAATTTAATGAACGATAACAAATACCTTGGTTCAATTAATGTTGTTGAAGATGGTAAAGGTGGATACTTTGAAATTAACTTAATTGGTGGAATTAACAAATGTGGAGCAATCAAACCAAGATTCTCTGCAACAATTTCAGAATTTGATAAATTTGAAAAAAGATTCTTACCAGCTAAAGATTTTGGAATGATTATAATTTCAACTTCAAAAGGAATAATGACTCTAAAAGAAGCTCGAGAAAAAAATCTTGGAGGAAAGTTATTAGCTTATATTTACTAAGATGATAGAAGAAAGAAGATTAAGGAAGGAAATCTTGATCCCACAAGATGTTAATGTTACAGTGGGTGAAGAGATGGTAACTATTAAGAAAGGAAATAATGAGATTACTAAAAAATTATTCTATCCTACTATTGAATTAAAAAAAGAAGGAGATAAAGTAGTTTTGATTCCCAAAAAGTTTACAAAGAGAGAGAAAAAAATAATTAATACTTTCAAAGCGCATTTATTAAATATGTTTAGAGGAGTTCAAGAACCTTATGTTTATAAAGTAAAAATTTGTGCAAGTCACTTTCCTATGACTGTTACAATTGAAGGAAAAACTTTAGTTGTAAAAAATTTCCTAGGAGAAAAAGTACCTAGAAAGACTACATTTGGTAATGGTGTAGATGTAAAAATTGATGGAGATTCAATTACAATCACATCTGTTGATAGAGAACTTGCAGGTCAGACTGCAGCAAAATTTGAACTTTGTACAAGAATAACAAATAAAGATAGAAGAGTATTCCAAGATGGTCTTTGGATCGTCGAGAAGGGGAGAAGATAATGGTTAACACAAAACTAGTCCAATTAAGAAATAAAATGAAGGCAAAAAAACCTAATTTTATTAGACAAGATGCTAATCATTATAAAAGTTTAGAAAAAAAATGGATTAAACCTAAAGGTATGCATTCAAAAATGAGAATTCATTTACGAGGACATAAAGTTAGTCCATCACCAGGATATTCATCTCCAAGAGAAGTTAGAGGATTAAATAGACGTGGATACCAAGAAGTTAGAACTATTAATATTTCAGATTTAAATTCATATGATTCAGAAACACAAATGGTTTTAATAGGCCATGTAGGTTTAAGAAAAAAAATAGAATTATTAAAATATTGTATAGAAAAAAAATATACTATTGCTAATATCAAAAATCCAATTGAATTTGTAAAATCAGTTGAAAATAAGATTATTGCAGATAAAAAAATTAAAACAGAAAAATTAGAAAAGAAAAAAGTTGCTAAAGCAGAATCATTAAAAAAAGCTAATACTAAAAAAGAAGAAAAAAAAGAATCTAAAGAAGAAGATAAAAGTCCTCAAGATGAAACAAAAAAAGGCGATAAGAGTGAGAAAATTAAAGTCTTGGAGAAAAAACAATGAATCTCTCTAATCAAAAAGCAGTTAGTGCACGATTATTAAAAGCTGGAAAAAGTAAAGTTTGGTTTGATAAAGATCATTTAACTGAGATTAAAGAAGCTATCACTAAAAAAGATCTTGAGAGTTTAATTAATAAAAAAATTATTCAGGAGAGACCAAGTTTAGGAAGTTCAAGAGTTAGAGCTAGAAAAAGATTAACTCAAAGAAGAAAAGGAAGACAACAAGGTCCAGGAAGTAGAAAAGGTAGCCCTGAAACAAGATTATCTGGCAAACAAGAGTGGATGAATTTAGTAAGAGGATTAAGAAGTTTTATAAAAGAATTGAAAGAAAAACAATTGATTGATAATAAAACTTATAGAAATTTATATATGAAAGTTAAAGGAAGATATTTCAGAAACAAAAGACATGTAAAATTATATTTAACAGAAAATAAACTATTCACAGAGAAGAAAAAATGAAACGAAAAAAGTTTTTACAATATAGAAGGAAATTAGAAGGAAAAACTGATTATAGGAAAAGATTAGAATTATTAAAATGCAGTTTACCAAGAATAGTTGTAAGAAAATCATTAAAAAGTATTTTAGTTCAAGCTATTGAATATGATCCTAATGGTGATAAAACAATATTATCAATCACTAGCAGAGATTTATCAGAATTAGGATGGAAAGGTTCAGAAAAAAATATTCCTGCTGCTTATTTGATTGGTTATTTGTTTGGTATGAAAGCTAAACAAAAGAAAATTCAAGAAGCAATTTTGGATAAAGGATTATATCCAACAAGACAAGGAATTTTTACATTTGCAGTTTTGAAAGGAATCACAGATTCTGGATTAAAAGTTCCTCACGATCCAAGTATCTTTCCAGCAGAAGATAGAATTAAGGGTAAACATATTTCAGAGAATATTGAAAAAATGTTTGAACAAGTTAAAAGTAATATTCAAAAGGTGAAATAAATGATATCAAAATCAAAAAATAATAAAAAACGAAAATCTTATGGCGATGATCATGATAGTGGAATTTCCAAAGATAAGGGTTTCGATAGAGATGCTTGGAAACCTAAAACAGAATTAGGTAAAAAAGTAAAAGCAGGAGATATTACAAATTTAGATCAAATATTAGATAGAGGTTTATCTCTTTTAGAATCAGAAATTGTAGATATGTTATTACCAGATTTACAAGTTGATTTAATGGAAGTTGGTCAATCCAAAGGTAAGTTTGGTGGCGGTAAAAAAAGTATTTGGAGACAAACACAAAAGAAAACAAAAGAAGGAAACAAACCTTCATTTGCAACTGTTGCTGTTTGTGGTGATAATAATGGTTACATAGGAATTGGTTTTGGAAAAGCTAAAGAAACTGTTCCTGCTAGAGAAAAAGCAATCCGAAGAGCTAAATTAAATATTATAAAAGTAAAAAGAGGATGTGGTTCATGGGCTTGCGGTTGCAAAGGAGCACATTCAATTCCATTTACAGTTAAAGGAAAGTGTAGTTCAGCTACATTCGAATTAATGCCTGCGCCAAAAGGTACAAAGTTATGTATGGAAAGAGAATGTCAAAAATTATTAAAATTAGCTGGTGTAAAAGATGTTTATGGAAAAACTAGAGGACAAACAAGAACAAAATTAAATGTTGTTTACGCTTGTTTTGCTGCATTAAAACAGTTAACTAAAGTCAAAGTCAAATCCGAACAAATTGAGAATTTAGGCATCATTGGAGGAAGGAATGAATAAGATCGCGGTTATTAGGATCAGAGGAAGAGCTGGAGTTACAAAAAAAGTTAATGATACTTTAGACATGCTAAGATTATACAAACAAAATGGCTGCGTAATTGTTCCAAATAATCCTCAATTTTTAGGAATGATCCAAAGAACAAAAGATTATATTACTTGGGGAGAAATTGATAAAGAAACTTTAGTATTATTACTTTCAAAAAGAGCAAAAGTTGCTGGTAACAAACCTTTGACTGATGATTATATTAAAGCACAATTAAAAGTTGATATTAAAGGATTTGTAGAAGAATTTTTTAATTCAAAGAAAAACTGGAAAGATATTTCTGGATTAAAACCATATTTCAGATTAACACCACCAGTGAAAGGATTTGAAAGATGTGGAATCAAAAAACCATTCAGTATGGGTGGATCATTAGGATATAGAAAAGATAAAATTAATGAGTTAATAAGAAGGATGATCTAAAAATGAAACGTACAACTCCTAAAAGTAAAAATAAAGGTATGAGAGGATACAAAAGCCACGGCTGGGGTAGTAAGAAAAAACACAGAGGTAGTGGTTCAAGAGGAGGATTTGGTATGGCTGGTACTGGTAAGAGAGCGGATACTAAGAAGCCAACTATTATCAATGAGTATGGAAGTGATGGTTACTTTGGTAGAAGAGGATTTGTTGTTCCTAAATCAATATCATATAAAGCAATTAACTTAAAAGACCTAAATGTTTTAGCAGAAAAAAATTCTTTGAAAGGAGAAATTAATTTAGATGAATTTGGCTACAAAAAATTATTAGCTACAGGTCAATTGCATTACCCATTGAAGATTACTGTTGAGATGGCATCTCCTAAGGCAATAGAAAAAGTTAATAAAGCCGGTGGCAGTGTATCAACAGAATAAGGGTAGTTGACATGTCTATACTTGATACGATTTTAATGAACTGTCCTGAAATAAAA
>CAYHOR010000076.1:0-4331 GCA_964358235.1 Candidatus Woesearchaeota archaeon | reverse complement strand
TATTAGTCTTATCTCCTCTTTTTCTAGGCCACCTATTTTGACTTCTAAGTCCAAACCCTTTACCAGGCCAAGGAGGATGCAAAAACAATATTTTCATAGCTAAAACATTTTAAAAAACATATATAAATCTTATGATAACAAAATATATAAGGTATAGGTTTAAAATCTTTTATTATGAAAGAACAATATCTTAATTATGCTCTCTCAAGAATCCCAAGATTGTTAGGTTCTATTGATAGAAATAAACTTTCAAATACTTATGGTTGCTTTGACAGAAATTTTTGGCATTATAAAGTAACTGATATCTGTGGAGGAATTTATCAATGTGGAGTTTTGCCTTTAGCAATTGTTTACAAAAATGAACTTCCATGCAATACATTCCATAACGAACCAAGAATAAAAGAATTAGTTTATGCAGGAATAAAATATACCTCAAAAATTTTAAATAATGAAGGATGTGCTGATGAATATTATCCATATGAACGAGCTTACGGAACTACTGCTTTTTTATTATATGCTTTTTCTGAATCAATGATTATTTTTAACGATAAAAAATTTAATTCATTATTTGAAAAAATGGCCAAATGGCTTATAAAAAATGAAGATTCTGGAAAAATAGCTAATCATCTCGCAGTTTCAGCAATGGCTATACAAAATGTTTATATTTTAACTGGAAACACAAAATATTCTCAAGAATCCAAAAAAAGAATAATGGAAATATTAAAATTACAATCTGAGGAAGGTTGGTTTTTTGAATATCATGGCTGTGATCCAGGATACTTAACTTTAAGCATAAATTTTCTAGCAAAATATTATCAAAAAACAAAAGATCCAACTTTAATTCCTACACTTAACAAAGCAATAGAATTCAGTTCAAACTTTATTCATCCAGATGGAAGTTATGGTGGAGAATATGGGAGCCGTGGTACTTATCATTTTTTTCCAGATGGATTTGAAATCTGTGGTAAATTTAATCAATTAAGTACACAAATTTCAGATTTATATCAAAAGGGTTTAGAAAATAAAAAAAATTTATTTAATGACGACGATCGTGGAATGCATCACGTAGTTTATGATTACTTACAAGCATATCTTAATTTCAATGAAAACAGAACAGGAGAAATAATTCGAAACGATTTCGAAAAGTACTTTTCACAAGCAAAGATATTTGTAGCCAAAAAAGGAGATTATTATTTTATCACTGAAACAAACAAAGGAGGAGTCTTTAAACTTTTCAACAAAGATAAATTAGTTTATAGTGATGCTGGATTAATAGCAAAAAACAAAAGTATTTTGATGAGCCAAATTGTAAACGATAATCAAATTAGTTTTGAAAATAATATAAAGATTAACGGTTATTTCTGTTCAGTTTCAAATCCTATCCTTGACACAAAAAAATTTATTATATTTAGAATTATGCTGATAACCTTATTTAAATCAAAAATATTGAGTAAATTTTTAAAAAATATATTAACTAAAAAGCTTATATTGAAAAAAAAGAATACACCCTTAGAATTCACAAGAGAATTAATATTCTCAAATCAAGGTTTGGAAGTTAAAGATTATATTCAAGGAGAAATACGACTTCAAAAATTATATATTGGAACTGACCACACAGGAATTTACGTAGCTAGCTCTAGATACTATCAAGAATCTGTTTTAAAAGAATGGATAGAACTAGATGTTAGAAAATTTAATAAACAAAAGAATTTAAAATTTGAAAGAATATTAAAATGAAAATCTTACTAATGATTCCACCAGTCGGAGTTTTATATGGAACATATAAAGATCTGGCTCCAAGTCGACCTCCACTAGGAATTGCATATATTGCAGCAGTTCTAGAAAAAAATAATTATAAAGTTAAAATATTTGATGGCGGTATTTATACAACAGAAGAAGAATTAATTAATGAATTAAATGAATACAACCCAGATATAGTTGGAATGTCCATTACTTCTTTAACAATCAAAGAAGCATTAAGATCAGCAAAAAAAATAAAAGAATTAAATAAAAATATAAAAATAATTTTAGGTGGCCCTCACATTTCTATTGATGCACTTAATTCTATGAAATATGAAGAATTTGATATTAGTGTTATTGGTGAAGGTGAAGAAGCATTTTTAGAAATAGTCAGATATTATGAAAATGACGGAAATATCGACGATATTAAAGGGATATTTTATAGAAACGATGGTAAAATTATTCAAACAAAAGATAGAGAGCCTATAAAAAATTTAGATGATTTGCCATATCCAGCTAGACACTTGCTTCCATCTCCAAATAAATATAAACAAACGCCTTTCAAAAATACAAGATTCCCCCAAACTTCAATGGTCAGCTCAAGAGGATGTCCTTATAATTGTATTTTTTGTTCTCAATATCCATTCAAACATATGTTTAGATTTCACTCTGCAAAATATGTAATCGCAGAACTTGAACATTTAATCAAAGATTATGGAATTAAAGAAGTTGCTTTTCAAGATGATGTATTTACTTTAAAAAAAGATCGAGTAATTGAAATCTGTAATGAAATTATCAACAAAAAATTAGACATTACCTGGAGTTGTTGGGCTCGTGTAACTATGGTTGATAAAGAATTATTAGAATTAATGAAAAAAGCTGGCTGTATTGCAATTTCATACGGAATTGAAGCTGCAGATGACGAAACTTTGAAAAAAATAAAGAAAAATATCACAATACAACAAATTCAAGATGCAGTTAAAGCAACCAACGAAGCTGGTATCTACTGTATTGGCC
Organism: Candidatus Woesearchaeota archaeon; assembly: GCA_964358235.1. GTDB lineage: Archaea > Nanobdellota > Nanobdellia > SCGC-AAA011-G17 > GW2011-AR17 > JAGVZZ01. The sequence continues at coordinate 1,574 of CAYHOR010000076.1, read as the reverse complement.
ATTTTATTCTTGGCTATCCTTTTGATACAAGAGAAATCATGAAAATCAGATTAGACTTTGCAAAATCATTGCCTCTGGATGGAGCTACATTCAGTACATTAATTCCATTTCCAGGATCTGAAGTATATGAAACTGCAAAAACCCAATTTGGAGAATATGATCAAACTTTTATATACAATGAAACAAAATATGGTTCACATAATAAACCAGTCTATTCTCCTCCAGGTTTAACAATAAAAGACATGGAAGAAATTAGAGATAAATATTATAAAAGCTTCTATGTTCGACCAAAATTTATTTTTAGACGATTAGTTAGATTAAAATCATTTGGAGAATTAAAAACTCTTTATAATGCTGGAAAAAGTCTTATTAAAGTTTAATTTTTTCTTCCAACAACCATTATATGATGTCCTCTTAACCCTTTTAAAAAGAAATCTAATTTAGCAAATCCATAAATTAAAGGAAATATAACCTTGTAAATATTAAACATAAATGAACTACCTAATTTATCCTGTCCTTCACCGCTCTTCCAATTCTTGTTCGTCAACGCTCTAGGCATACAAGTAATGACCCACGCAATCTCTCCAAATAATAAATCATAATAAACCACCTTGATAGGTTCAAAATTATTTTTTCTTAAAATATTAAACAACTCATCTTTAGTATATCCTCCTCTCTTATGTCCAAAATCTTTGGTAATATCAATTCCTGCAAACAATCTTCTCATCCAATCTACAGAAATTGTAGGATTAGTACAAGGACTGGTTATTACAACTTTTCCACTTTTTTTTAAAACTCTGTAACACTCACTAACAAACTTGTTGTCATCTTCAATATGCTCGATAATTTCCGTCGCTAGTATAGAATCAAACATCTCATTTTTAAAAGGCATATTTGCAGCATCACCAACTTCAAAACTTAAATTAGATAATTTGTATCTTTCTCTAACAGCCCTTACATTTGTATCAGAATAATCTAAACCAATTACTTTTCCACCATATAAAGCCATTTCCTGAGAAAATACACCTGCACCACATCCAACATCTAATAATGTATCATTCTTGTTAATCTTTAAAGCCTTCAATAATATTGGCAGCTTTAATTTTTTTCTCAAACTATATTTATTAGCCATTGGCGACTCTAAACAATCATCCATAAACTAAAAAATAAACCTTAATCTTTTAAATGTTCTGGATTCGCTCTCTCAATTTTAACCACATTTTTTTATTTCTCTATCTAACCTCTTAATTTCACTTTCTTGATTTTTCCACCAATCTCTGCTCCAAATTCTTAAGATTTTCCATCCACTTCCTTCTAGAATACCTTGTCTATACAAATCTCGGTCCTTAGCACTTTTTGAGGAATGATATTTAGCACCATCACATTCAATCCCTACAATAAACCTCCCTTTTTCTTTGGGATGAACAATTGCTAGATCAATTTTATACCCCCTGCAACCAACTTGTGTTTTAACTTGATAACCTAATTTAACTAATGCGTCTCTGACTTCACCTTCAAAGTCGCTATCGTATTCATCAAAATCTTCATATTTTATCTCGGACTGGTTTAAAGAT
>CAYHOR010000075.1:0-4359 GCA_964358235.1 Candidatus Woesearchaeota archaeon | reverse complement strand
ATAATACAATAATTCATATAACAGATATGACTGGTGCTGAAACTTTGGCTAAAGCTTCTGGTGGTATGGTTGTTAAAGCACACAGAATGGAATCTTCTCCAACTGCTGCTATGGCTGCTGCAAAAATTGCTGCTGAAGGTGCACGAGACAAAGGTATCAATGCTTTACACATTAGAGTAAGAGCTCCTGGTGGTCACAATGGTCCAAGTAATTCTGGTCCTGGAAGTCAAGCTGCTATCAGAGCTTTATCAAGAATGGGTTTAAAGATTGGCAATATTGAAGATATAACTACTGTTCCTCATGATAGATGTAGAAAAAAGGGTGGTAAGAGAGGAAGAAGAGTATAAAATGGAAATGAAATTATTGTCTCAGGATAAAGGAATTATTAGATTTGTTGTCAAAGGAACTAGTCCTGCAGAATTAAATGCTTATAGAAGAGTTATTGTAAACAAATTACCTTCAATGGCTATTGATACTGTTGAAATAATGGAGAACTCTTCTGCATTGTATGATGAAATGCTTGCTCACAGATTAGGTTTAATTGTATTAAAAACAGACGTTGAATCTTATAATATGAAAAGCAAATGCAAATGTAAAGGTGCAGGATGTGCGAGATGCACTTTGGATTTAACATTAGATGTTGAAGGTCCATGTATTGTTTATGCTGAACAATTTAAATCAAAAGATCCAGCAGTTACTCCTGTTCATGGAAAAACTATCATTGCAAAATTATTAAATAAACAAAGAATAAAATTAATTGCACATGCAGTTATATCAACTGGAAAAGATCATATTAAATTTAGTCCAGGATTAATGTTTTATCAAGGATATCCAAACATAAAAATTGGAAGCATTAAAAGTGCTGAAGGTGTAGCAAATATTTGTCCTACTAAAGTTTTTGAAGTAGAAAACAAAAAATTAAAAATTAAAAATATCAATGCATGTATGTTATGTAAGGCTTGTGTCGATGCTGCTAATGGTGAAATAGAAGTGAGTAGCAGTGCAAAAGATTTCATAGTTACATTAGAACCCTGGGGTCAATTAACTCCATTTGAAATGGTAGAAGGATTAGTTGATGCTTTAGAAGAAGATATCAATGCTCTCAGCGAAGAAATAAAAAAAATAAAATAAAAGTATTTTTTATTATATGGGTGGACACTCGGCACGTGTGTGCGCAGTGTTTATAAATTAAGTTTTTCTAATGTATTTATGGTTGTTTATAATGAAAATTATGCTGAAATTGTAGGACTTTGTTTAGGTGATGGTTCTTTAGTTAGAAGATTATCTGGAAAAAATAAAGGACAATTACGTTTTCAATTAAAAGGAGATATCAATGAGGATAAAGATCATTATGACCAATTTGTTATTCCTTTATTTAACAATTATTTTGGTAAAATCTCTATTGTTAGATTTGAATCAAAAAATTCTTATTATGGTATAGCTAGTGAAAGAAAAAATTTATGTTTAGAATTAAATTCTTTAGGTATTCCTATTGGAAAGAAAGGTGAACTTCAAATTCCTGAATGGGTTAAAAAGGATGTAAAGTATAATATAGCTTTTTTGCGTGGATATTTTGATACTGATGGAAGTATTTTTTGTGGAAAATTTAATAAATCAGATAAAGATCATAAAAAAATAAGAATTGATTTTATTAGTATTTCTATCAATCTTATTAAAGAAGTTAGTGAGATTTTGAATTATTTAGGAATTGATAATCTTATTGTGAAAACTTATAATCCTAAACAGAAAGGACATCAGCCTTTTGGAAAAATTCAAATTGAAAAAAATGGAGTTCTAAAATTTATGAGTTTAATTGGTTCTAATAATCCTAAACATATTACAAAATTTTGGATATGGCAAAAATGGGGTTTTTGTCCTCCTAGAACTAAATTAAATATGAGAATGTTAATTTTAAATGGGTTAATTCAACCAGAGGCTTTTTATAGTAATAATTATTTAGAAAAAATAAATGCGGAGGTGGCAGAGCCTGGTCAAATGCGCAAACTTCTTTGATTAATTAGATTGAAGGCGTAGGGTTGAGGGCCTTGTCTCTTAGTGAGTGCAAGGGTTCAAATCCCTTCCTCCGCAGTTTTATTTATGCTCAGTTGGTTAACGAAAGCTATATAAATAGTAAATTTTCTTTTAGTCTATAATCATATTATCATTTAAAATGAAAACAAATTTACAAACTCGGGAACTGATTTCAGATCTTAAAAAAGCTGGTCAGAATGTAGCTCTTTGGAAAAGAGTAGCTTATGAATTAGAAAGACCTACAAGAAATTTATGTAATGTTAATCTTTTCAAATTAAACAAAGTTTTGAGAGATGGTGAAGTTGCTTTGATTCCGGGTAAAGTTTTAGGTACTGGCAATATTGATAAAAAAATTGAGATTGCAGCTTTTGCATTTTCAGAGTCTGCGTTAAAGAAAATTTCTGCTAAAGGTGGAAAATCATATTCATTAGAAGAATTATTAAAGAAGAATCCTAAGGGAAGTAAAGTGAGGATAATCAAATGAATGATGTAATTGTTGTTGATGGTAATGATTTGATTTTAGGAAGATTAGCAGCTTATGTTGCTAAAAAAGCATTATTAGGTTATACTGTTGAAATTGTTAATGCTGAAGGAATTATTGTTACTGGCAGTAGAAAAATTGTTTGTAATAAATATAAAATTTTAGTAAATAAAGGTGGTCCAAGATTTGGTATTACAATATTAAGGAGTCCTAGAGGGATTTTTAAATTAGCAGTAAAAAGAATGTTGCCTCATAAGAAAGTTAGAGGCAGAGAAGCTTTAGCAAGGATAAAAGCATATAAAGGATTACCTGTAAGATTTAAAGATCAAAAGTTAGAAACTATAGAACATGCAAATGTTTCAAAAGTTCCAAATTTAAAATATGTTACATTACAAGAAATTAGTAATTTCTTAGGTGGAAAATGAAAGCTATAAATATTTCGGGAAAAAGAAAAAGAGCTGTTGCTCGAGCAAGTTTAAAGCAAGGTAAAGGAAATATTAGAATTAATTCATTATCTTTAGAATCATATACTCCAGAATTAGCTAAGATGATGATAATGGAACCGTTGATATTAGCTGGAGATGCTATTAAAAATGTTGATATTGATATTACTGTATTTGGTGGTGGATGGCATTCACAAGCTGAAGCAATAAGATTAGTTGTTGCAAGAGCATTAGTTTTAAGTTCAGGTTCAAAAGCTTTGAAACAAAAGTTTTTAGAGTATGACAGACACTTGTTAGTAGCAGATACAAGACGTGCTGAGCATTCCAAACCAAACGATTCAAAGCCTAGAGCAGCGCGTCAGAAGAGCTATCGATAAATTTTGCCTTTTTTAAGTAGTAACATATTTTAAAGATAGGGGTGGACACGGCATTTGTCCGCGCAAGGTTTATATATTATATTTTCTTAAATAAATTAATGAAAAAAGAAAAGATTGAATTGAAACAATTTATACCTTCATTTGTTTTGTGTGGTGATAAAGGCAATGAATATCCTCTTAAAATTACAGAAGAAAAGGATAATTTGTTTTTGAGTTATATTACTAATGGAGGAAATAATTCCAAACATAATTATTCTTATTCTATCCCTAAAGTTGTAAGCAGAGATAAAGAAACATTTGAAGTTTTAGGTTTGCTTCAAGCTGAGATGGGTAAAACTTACAATGGCTGTTTAGTTTTTGCAAATTCAGAATATAAATTAGTGAATAAAGTTTTAAGATGGTTCAAGAGAGAATTTGATTTAGATTATAATATTTGGAGTTGGTATATCCGAGTAAATTTAGTTGAATCTGATGATGAAAATTCTAAAGAAGATTTGAAAAAATCTTTGAAAGAATATTGGTTGGAAAAAACAGAAATTAATTCTGAAATGGCTCATCCTAAAACTGTTTGTTATGTTAAAGAAACTAATAATAAAGTTTTACAAAATTATGGGACGATAATGATTGAGTTCAAATCAAATCTTTTTAGTCAAGTAATAAAGAAATATGTTAAGGATATGACTTATAATATGTTAAATTTTTCTGATGAAGAAATACGTGCTTTTATGAAGGGAATCATTGCTGGAGAATCTTGTGTTGAAATGGATGAGAAAACTATGAAATATAGGTTACATATTTCTGTTTCAAAATTAGAAGAAAAGCAGGTGTATTTTGATTGTTTAGAAAAATTAAATATTGCTAGTAATAGATATCCAGGTGATAAGCTAGTTATCTCTCGTCGTAAAAATCTTATTAAATTGTTAAAACAGCAACTAATGACTTTAAGTCCTAGCAAATATAACAAATTTAGATCTATGATGTTAAAATATAAGGGAATACAAGATGAAACTGATTATTTTAGAGATAA
>CAYHOR010000074.1:0-4470 GCA_964358235.1 Candidatus Woesearchaeota archaeon | reverse complement strand
ACAAATTGTTTTTTACAATTATTACAAAAATAATTTTGTTTTATTCTAACTTTTCGTTTTCGTTTTCCATTACAAACAATATCATTAGATTTACAATAAATACATTCCAAAAGAATCACCTCATTAATTTGAAAGACAAACGAGTATATAAATAATACGTTAAGGTAACAATATCAAATTACAATAAACTATTTAAGTGTAATATTCCTAATCTTACTTATGTTAAGTTTAGGAAAAGAAATTGAATTAGAGTTTGATGTAGCAATTGTAACAATTTCACATATTAAAGAAGATGTAAAAAACGACGCTTTTGATGAAATAAGTAGAAGCTCAGATAGATTAATTTATCGTTTACAAGAACTGAAAAAAATTATTTCAAGGAGTAAATTGAATAATGATATAAAAGAAGCAAGCCTAATTTTAATAGAAATGGAAGGCTATTTTGATCCCTATAAAAGACGTCCAATCAACAAAGAAAATAAACAAAAATTTCTAGCAAAATTAGAATATTATAAAGATCAACTCAAAGGTCTAAAAGTTAGATTTATAAATATTCCTTAAATCTTTTGTAACCAGCCTTTCTTAGGCTCAAAGAAATCTCCACTCTTCTTCAGCATTTCAATAGCTTCCTCTAATTTTCTTTCAGTTATACCTTTAGCAAAAACTTTAGGCTTCAAATCTTCTTCAACACTAATTGGGCCACCCATTTTCTCGTCAGATAAAGTAAACAAAACTTCCCTGACATCAATCATTCTTCCACGAGACGAAGCACTTATACCTGTAGTCATTCTATCAATATCCACCTTCCCAGTCTCAGGATCAATACCAACTTCATTCATGCAGCCTTTCAACAATCCAATCGCACGAATAGCATCATCATCATCAACTTCATTTTTTAATTTGATTTTAGCAGAAGCTTCAGCCAACCTGACAACAGCTTCCAATTGCCTTGCAGAAATTGTAATAGGTCTTATTCCGCCAGTATCTCCATCAGTTCCAGACGATCTTAAATCTACATAGAATTGCTGAATAGACTCTATAGCCTTATCTGTCAATACGGGAGATACTTTTTGACGAGCATACGCAATATATTTCCTAATAAATTTCGCATCAAACTCAGGCTTGACATCTTTGTATGCATGAGATTGTAAAACTCTTGCTGCAATGTTCGCATCCAACTCTTTGTTAGGCAAATCTCTCATAACAAACATTAAATCAAATCTATTAAGCAATGCAGGGGGCATATCAATCTGATTAGGAATCGGAGTAAACGGATCAAACCTTCCAAACTTTGGGTTCGCAGCTGCAAGTATAGAAGTCTCAGTTCGCAATGTGTTACCTTGAATAGCAATTCTTCCATTTCTTCTAGTTACAAAAAAACCAGTCTGTGTAGCAAAACAATAAACTTTACCATGATATTTCTCATTTTTATTTACTAAACACATTTTTATCGAAGGCTCAACTCTATCACATAAAGAAACTCTATAATGAGTAGATCTATTCTTTCTATATCCTTCATAATATTGCACATGTTGACTTGCAGACTTGCCAACTAAACAAGCAATAGCTTGAAACATATCAATCAAAGCCACAGAACCTGAACTATAAGATTTGCCATTAGACTGACCATCTCCTAGCATCATAGAATCATATAATATCTTCAATTGACTTTTAGATAATTGAGACAAATTAATTGGAAGCTTTTTCTCAAGAACATTATGACCACAATTACTTTGGAGATAATTAAATAATGGAGTATTAATAATTTGAAATCTTGTATAAACTCCTTCTTTTGTTTCAGATAAAGTATATCCAACATATTTTGATAACTTAATTAAACAAGTTCTAATTTTATCAACATTTTTTTTATCTTTCTGAGGAATTCCAAATGAAGTTGGACCTTGTAAACCACCTTCAGATACAAAGTAACCTAAAAATTCCAACCAAATATCCATTGGAATCTTTCTCTCAACCTCTTGTTGAGTATATTTTATATGTTTTCTATTTTGTTTGTGTTTTATTGGGGGTAAATAAAAATATTCTTTTTCTTTTCCAATATAATTTCCAGAATTTATAAAATTTATTCGAGAATAATTAATATTTTCTGCTTCTAATGCTTGATATTTAGATTGACTTAATTCCTTAAACAACATTTTATGATTTGGTGTTACAAGAATATCATTTCTTTTATTTTTAAAATGATACATTTCTTTATTATAATTATACACAAAAAGTCCTTTATGAACTAAAAAGCTAATCACATTTTTTTCAGTATCATATTGAGCAATTTTTTTATTGCCAACTTCATTATATTTCTTCCAACCATCTTCAGTTAAAACTTCAGTATCTTCTGAATAACAAGCTTGGATGTTAGCTTTTGCAATGCTTATGGACTGTTGCTCCATCGCTTCATGCAGTGCAGAAGTATCTTCTTTTGAAATTTTATCCATCTCATCCAATACTAAAATACCATGATCTGCTAATACCATTGCACCAGCTTCTAAAGCCCACCCTCGAAGAAACTCATCTTTTACAACTGAAGCAGTATTATGAACCAAAACACCATCAACAACAAAATTATGTGAATTCTCAATAGTTAAATCATATACATAATCATACTGCGCATTAACTTCATCAATTTTAACAATTTTTTCCCAAAAGATATCACTTTCAACTAAAGTTCTAAAACTTTCAAATTCTTTTCCTTTCACTTTATTTAAAATTTTCTTTAATCCTTCTCTAGATAAATTTTCATGCCATCCAACTTTTCTTAAAGAATAACATTTTTTCTGTAAAGCAATTTTCAATTTTGAACTTATATAAGGTATAACATCAGTATTGGTATCTTTATTCTTATTTAAATTGATAATTTTTTTTAGTTTTTCTTTTTTTTCTTTATGATTAATAGGAATATATTGATAAAATTTATTTATATCTAAACTACTCCATAATTCAACAATATATTTTTTCTTTTTTCCTTTAATTTTAGAATTAATACTAGGTTTGCGAATTCTTAAATTTGAATGAATCCCATATCTCAATAAGACTAATTGTAATTGCTTTGCTAATTTTTCAGAACAGGTTGTAAGATCAATACAGCAAGAGCCCTTTTCTTTTCTATAATAAATAGAACCATCAGTATCATATAACCCAGCAATAAAACTCGCTAATAAATCATTATTTAAATACAACAAATCATTTGAGAAATAGATCTTATCAGATTTGGGAGAAGGACATAAACCTAAACCGAATAATATTTCAGCAAATAATTTTGAAGAACAACGAGTTTGTTTTGATCTAAAATTATTACCTTTTTGTATATAATAATGTAAATTTAATTGCTCTTTCAAAACTTTCTGAAATATTTCATGCAATTCTTCATTAGAATTAGATAAACCAACTTCATAAGTATTTGTTCCACTTTTAATATGACCATCACCTGCAATTAAACCAGCAATATATAATAAATCTTTATTCAAATATACAGGGATATTATGATTTTTGCCATTATAAAGACTTACACAACTAATTTTTGATTTCCAATTTAAACCAACATCTTCACAAATTTTAATAAAATTTTTTAATTTAATATTGCCTCTAGCATTATTTTTTACCCAATTATGATACAAATTATTTTCATTAATCTCTAACTTCATTGAAGCATTTCTTAATGATCCATATTTCTTAATTAATTGAGGAACAACTTCTAAAGCTAAAAAATCTTTTACATTATGTAAAACAGGATTAGATTTAATAAAATCAATAATATTCTTTTTTTCAATATTTCCTCCAATTAATTTTCTAGGAGTACCCACATAATTTCCAATTCTCAATTCAGAACTTTTTTTCCAAATAGTTTCACCATTTTCCAAAGAAAATAAACAGGTATTTCCAGTTAATTCTACTATTTTTCCACTGGATAAAGTAATTTTAAAAACTTTTTTAGGAGCCTCTAATTTCCAAATAGACTGAGGATTTTTAGAATGTAATTTTAAATTATTAGACATACTTTGAATTTTAATATCATTAATATCCTCTTTTTTCCATATTCCTGGTCTAAACTCTTCAACTAAACCTATTCTTTCTTCAACTAAATCTTCAATTTTATACATTCCACCAGGGTTTCCCAATACAATACTATTAGGACTAACACAAAGTCCGGCTCCCGACGCTGATCTGCCCGCAACATACCTTGACTTAGGAGCAGTATGCGCTACAAACGTTAACAATTGAGACTTTCCGCAATTATGTGAAACTATCCCATTTGCAATAAACATATTACTTTTAGGAACTTCAAAATCATAAACCGTTTTTATACCTTCAAACGAAACTGAAACAATTTTCTCCCATCTCTGATAACCTTTTCTTTGTTTTTCTCTAGAATTTATTACTTCTTTTACAAACTCAAGAGCTTTATTCTTTTTCTCTGAAACAAAACCAATATTATCAATATATAATTGCATATCAAAA
>CAYHOR010000073.1:2117-4513 GCA_964358235.1 Candidatus Woesearchaeota archaeon | reverse complement strand
CATCAGAAAAGTCATCCACACTCTCTTTAATGTCATGTTTTAAGCCTCTGCTCTTCAAATACTCTCTAGTCAATATCCAGAAAACTAAAGCCAGGCTTTTCTTTTCCTTTGTTATTGCATGGAATCATTAAATCTACAAAATTAGCTTCATTGTTTGTATCACAACAAGCAATCACTGGAACACTCATTTTTACAGCATCCATAACTGCATTCTTGTCAGGCCAAGGATCAGCCACAAACAAAATTTTAATTTCTTTAAAATCTTCCAAAGCAGAATTAGTTAACAATCCAGGCCTGTATCTACCGGCAACAACTGGAATACTTGTTAATTTCCCAAATAATTTAACTCCAGCCCAACCATTTTCTCTTCTACAAACTACTAAAATTTTATTAGGTTCAAACTGTGCCATAAATTTAGCGGCAAGTTCAATTCTTTCATCAATTTTTTTAACATTAAGAACTGATAATCCATCTGGTCTCACCTTATATATGAAAGGTTCCATATACTTAGTTCTAAATTTGGTTCCAATGTGTAAACCAACCTTTAGATAATTGTCCAAAGGAGTCAAATATACTTCTTGTTCATCCGTCATAATCGGTTATGAAATAAGTAAGGGTATATAAAGCTTTTTATTGACGAATTCTACTGCCTAGTATAACTTAAGTATAATCATTATTTTTAAATAAGAAAATAATTTTTTAATTATGTTTGGATTCATTGACAGTTTTTTCGATCATGTACTTATTTTTGATAACACAGAATTTCCAATTCCAGATACATTAGAAGGAACTATTACATTATTATATCATCGAAAAGTAGAACCTCTAACTCTAGAAGTTAGAAATCAATCTTGTCCAGTGAGAATAATATATGATTCCTAAATTGGTCATAGAATACTAATAACACTACAAGTACGAGATAAAATTAGTCTATACGGCTTTGCTAGATATCCATTAACAGAAGGCACAAGACATTCAATATATTTTGCAAAAAAACTTGAAATTCCAAATGAATCAATAGCTCAACTTACTAGGCTAGAGTCTTTTCAATCTTCACTAACTCATTAAGTTTAACTTCTCTTTCTTTACCAAAAATCCCTGTTTTAATATATTCAGTTCCAAATCCAACAGCTAAATGAGCAATTAATGGATCTAAAGTCTCACCAGATCTATGTGAAATAACAGTCTTAATATCATTCTTGTGAGCAAACTCAATAATTTCTTTTGTTTTTATTAAAGACCCTATCTGATTAGGTTTTACAATAATGCAATTTACAGATTTCAATCCTTTTTTTAATCTATCAATACTAGTAGTAATCAAATCATCACCACAAACTAAAGTCTTTTTAGAAATTTTAGAAAATCCATAAAAATCTTCTTCGTTTAACGGATCTTCAACATAACTTAAATCATAATCTTTTATCATTTCATTTACAAACATTATTTGTTCTGCTTTTGACAAAACTTCTTTCTTTGAACATGGAGAAAAATTATTATAAATATATTTTTTATTTTTATAAAATTGTGTCGCAGCTATATCTAGCCCAAACTCAATCTTATATCCTTCATCTTTATATTTGTCAACAACCCCACACAAAAAATCCAAAACTTCAGTATCAGTTTTACCTAAAACAAACGCACCTTCATCAGTTTTTTTCTTGGCTTTGGTTACTTTGCCGATATAATCATAAATATGGCGAGATAATTTTACTCTATCAACAAAACTTTTTTCAAATGAAATTAATAAAAATTCTTGAATATCTGTAGAAATATATTTGGTATGAGCTCCACCGCCAATACAATTTCCTAATGGAATTGGAAACTTTTTTTTATTAGATAAAAAAGAATGAACATTATTATCAGACATTTTTTTTAATATTGCACCTTGTAAAGCAACAACAGGATTGCCGCCTATCTCAGATATCAACGAATCAAATATTTCTAAATCATTAAATTCTTCAAACTTAATTCCCTGTAAATTTAATTTTTTATTGATATAGTCAACAGAATATTTAATATCTTTAACAAACGACTTAACTTCATGCTTTCCAGTAGACGCACCAGAAGGAGCTGAAGATACATATTTTTTATCTACAATTACTTCAATAGCATCTTCATTTCTAGAATTTTTTATCACTCTGGCTTTTATTTGCATAACAATAATAGAACTACTTAATTTAAAAAACTTTACAAAAAAAAGAAATTAAGATTTTGCAATTTTTTTGTCATTAATCGTTTTTTTACTAGATTTTTTTCTAACTTGTTCCTGCAAATTATCTAAAGTTTTATGCAATACCTTATGCAACTCCCAGTCTGATTCTTCTGCTGTCAACAATAAATTAGGGTTATCCAACCTCAAATGTACAGTATACTTTGCTCTATTACCAGCCTTGTCA
>CAYHOR010000073.1:0-2107 GCA_964358235.1 Candidatus Woesearchaeota archaeon | reverse complement strand
TCAGCTTTTTGTACATCAACAATTAGTTTTGAATCAATAAAATCCCTTTTTACTCTCTCATAACCAGGTTCAACAAGTTCTTTTATTAACTTGATTTCGTCTTGCTTTAAATCTTTCAATCCTTCATAAATAACAGCCATTTTTCTCAATCCTCCAATTCATAAAGTTATAATAAATTAACATATAAACATTATGTATTAACTTCCAAAAAGTTAAAAAAGATATAAATATTAAAAATAAATATGAAACAACAAAAAGAATTACTAATTCCTACTTACTCATTAGAAGGATTAACAAATTATTTAGAAATAACTCTATATACTCTAACATGGTAATTTTAAGATATATATTACCTTTATTTATTTTATTACTTAGTATTAACCTTTTAATATTTAATAATAATTTTTATGAAAAAGAATCAAATAACCTTACAATATCAAATAACATTATTGATTACTTTAAAGGAAACGAACTAAACCAAGATTATTTTTCTGAAAAAGAAGTATCACATATGAATGATGTTAGAAATCTTGTTTGGATATCATTAATAATTTTAATAAGTTTATTAATCTTAATAATATTTTTAAAAAAGAGTCCTAAGGAGGTTTTTTATGCAGGAATTATTTCATTAATGTTAACAATGTTATTAATATTAATTTTCTTTTCATTTTCTTCTTCATTTATTTATTTTCATAAAATTTTCTTTACAAATAATAATTGGCTACTTCCAGCAAGCTCAACACTTATTCAAACTTTTCCGGAATCATTTTTTCAAAATGCTACAAAACAAATTATTTTATATAATATAATATTATCATTATTTGCATTAATTATAGGATGTAAAACTTATAAAAATAGAGCTTAACCAGAATGCTGTTATAACATCTCATGGTCGAAGCAATGATGCTTTACAACGTCACTTTTCTAGCTACTTTATGTGCACAGCCTATAGGATTCTTGAAAATCTTTCAAACAAACTTTTGCGAAAAGTTTGATCAAAAATGGGAAAAATAGATTCAATAATAATCTAATTATAACTCTTTCAACTTCTCCAAAATCAAAATCATAGCTTCAGTATCTAAAGCACAATATTTCTTCAAATCGTCACGAACCTTACGTATCTCAGAAAGTTTAGCACTACCATGAGTAATATATGCATATCTAATAGAAGCCAACGAGCCATTACTAATCTCCATTCCTGAATAACTTACAGAGGTCATTGCAGGCAACACATACTTGATTGAAGCAGAACCTTCTTGTTTTCTATTATAATAATCAAAATTTCTAAAAGGTATTAACAAATCTACCATTCTATTAATCAAAGGTGTAATGTCAACAGAAAGATAATCGCCAATTTCTTTTAATCTGCTTTGTTCAAATGATTGATTATACACAATGATTGAACCCTTCACACCTAATTTACGTTTGATAGCATTAAAGAATTTTTTTCTTGGATCTTTTTTTCCTGAAGCAATAAATGAATAATGTGTCTTGCGGCCGTTTTCGTAAACTTTATGCAATGAAAACTGGAATGGAATCTGTTGATATGGTCTTAAGCCGTCATAAAGAGGAATTGCAGTCATATAAGTTTCAAAGTCTAAAAAATACAAAGGATATTTTAAAGAATTAATAAAAGAGTTGATTGCAGTTTTATTAACGTAAACTTTTCCGGTTTTCTCACATTCGAATTGTATTTTTTGTTTATCCCCCAGTGAGAAATCAGAAGGAATATCTTTTATACAAACTACTCCATTATCAAACAATTCCCAAGATTTCTTTCCGCCACGGTACAAATCAAATACAGAATTTTGCGGAATAACAGACCAGCAAATTGATTTCATAGCACATTCGTAAGGTTTGTTACAAAAGTCATTAATTTTAACTGATAATTCTTTTGAATCAATTATCTTTAACATTTCTACAACGCGAGAAGGAACTAGTTTTATTTCTTCCAGCACTAAAGGTGTAATATCTTCTTTGACAAACAATTTTGATACATCAAGAGCTCCGTCTAAAACATATTTATTATTTATGTGCAATAAAAAACAATTATTTATTTTTAATCCAGCTTTTTCGTAAACGTACTTTTGAAAAGCAACATCTTGAA
>CAYHOR010000072.1:0-4620 GCA_964358235.1 Candidatus Woesearchaeota archaeon | reverse complement strand
AAACTATTCATTATATCGGCGACGAACTTTGGAAAGTTAACTAAAATAATATACTCTCTCATCCATATCTAAAAACCATTAAATCTCTCCAATGATTATAAGTTACAGAATCAGTATCTGCAATTGAAGTTCTTAGATCTGGTTGTCTGGTTCTTTCATTAGCAATTGCATCTAAATTTTCAGGAATTTCTATTCTAAAATAACTCTTATCAAAAATACCAGACTGTTCTTTTTCTAATTTTGAATGTTTTTTCCATTTTTCTAAAATTTCTGCAACTTTTCTAACATGTTTAACTGCTGCTTCACAGTTTTTAGAATCTAATTCTAATTCACCACAATAAATTACATTTAATCCTGTTCCAACTTGGTTGAATAATTGCGCAAAATCCATAATTTCCCATTCTAAACCTATTCCTCTTGACAAAAATATTTGGTTATAATCAATACCATAAACTGTATGATTTCTAAAAGCACTTTTTAATTTCTCTAAATTATATTTCCAGTCTGAACCATCTCCATTAGAATAAAGTGTAAGGTTTTTTGGACCCTTTTCTATACATTCAACATCATCATAAACATAATTTACAGCATTCATTAATACCGGATTTACCCCAATATTTCCATTAACTACTTTATTTAATGTATGTGAATTAGCAACAACAACTATTCCTTCTAAACAACGCCGAATAAATTGATCTGCGATTACAGATTTTCTATCTCTCTCGATAAATGGCCATGTTTTAAGTAAATTACCTTTACCATTAGTAGAACTTCTTCTTAACAAATCATCATGAACATTTTGTTCTGTTAACTCTGTAATTCTTTGTGTCATTTCCTTAATTATTTATAATTTATTCGTATCAAACTACTTTAAAAACTTTACTATTTTGAAAAAATCTCTAGATTTCAAATAACAAAAATATAAAAACAGATTAAACAATTTTGAAATCATGTGCAGCATAGCAGGTTCTTTCAACACAAAATATTCATTTCAAATAATCAAGTCAGCATTATTGACAATGCAACAAAGAGGTAAAGATGGTTGTGGTTATTTCGACGGTGATTTGAATTTTGCTCCTCATCCAGAAGACCTTCCACAATCAAACGAAGAAAATATTTTAGCACATAATCTTCATTCAATAGTCAATTTAGTTCCTCAACCTCTAAGAGACAACAAAGCAATTCTAGTTTCAAACTGTGAAATATATAATTGGGAAGAACTTTGTGAAAAATATAAAATTCAAGCAAAAAATGATTCTGATTTGATTTTAAAATTGATTAACAAGATTGGAATAAAAAAAGCTATAGAAGAACTAAGAGGAACATATGCTTTTGCATATTGGAAAGAAAACGATGTATATTTGGCAAGAGATATTCTTGGAATTAAACCTCTCTGGTATTATTATGATGAAGAATTTATTTTTGCTTCAGAAAGAAAGGCAATAGACAATAAATATGTCGAAGAACTAAACCCAAGAAAAATAATTAAATATAATATTAAAACAAAAAAATTGTTATTTATTGAACGAGAATTTTTCAAACTTTCAGATCCAATTACAGACGAACAAGAAATATTAAAAAAATTAAAAGAATTAATCACAGAATCAATTAAAATAAGAATTCCTAAAAGGAAATTTGCCGTTTTGTTTTCTGGTGGATTAGACTCGTTGATAATTGTTAAAATCTTAAAAGATTTGAATCAAGACTTTGTTTGTTACACTGCTGCAACTTCAGAAGATTCTCCAGATTTACTTGCTGCTCAAGAAATTTCAAATGAACTTAAATTACATTTGCAATATCGAATTATTTCAAGATCACAAACTCAGGAATATCTAAAAAAAATAGTTCCTTTAATTGAGGATAACAATGTTACAAAAGTGGGAGTTGCATTGCCTTTATTTATAGCTTCAGAAATGGCTAAAAAAGATGGCTGTAAAGTTATATTTTCTGGTGCAGGTGCAGACGAAGTTTTTGGAGGATACAATCGATACAAAAAAACTCATGATTTAACTAAACTCAACAAAGATTGTTACTCTGATTTGTTAAAAATATATGAAAAGAACACTTATAGAGACGACGTCGTTATAATGAATAACAATTTGGAATTAAGAGTTCCATTTTTAGATAAAGAATTAGTTTCCTACGCTTTAAACATAGATCCTAATCTTAAAATTAACAATGATGTAGAAAAATATATTTTAAGAAAACTAGCTATTGAAATAGGAATCCCAGAAAAATTCGCAATGAGAAAAAAGAAAGCTGCTCAATATGGCAGTGGTTTCGATAAAATGTTGGAAACACTTTCATCAGAAGAAAAAAAATACAAATCCAAATATTTAGAACAATATTATACTCCTAAAAATCTAAGATTAGGTGCATTAGTTAGTTCGGGAAAAGATAGTATTTTCGCATTATATACAATGATGGTTCAAAATTATGATGTTTCTTGTATGCTTACTATGCTTCCAGAAAATCCTGATTCATATATGTTTCAAACTCAAGCTACTGAAATGGTTTCAGCTCAATCAGAATGTATTGGTATACCATTAATTACTCAATATACTTCTGGTAAAAAAGAATATGAATTAAGAGATCTTAAAAAATTATTATTTAAGGCAAAAAAACAATACAAAATTGAAGGCATAGTTACTGGAGCAATTCATTCAGAATATCAAAGATCAAGAATTGAACGAGTATGTGACTCATTATCCCTAAAAATATTCTCTCCATTATGGCGCTTTGATCAAGAACAAGAAATACGAGAAATTTTAAGCAAAGGTTTCAAGTTTACATTGGTTAAAGTAGCTGCTTATGGACTTACAGAGAAATGGCTTGGAAAGATAGTAGATGAAGATGATATTAAAGAATTATTACATTTGCATAGAACTTTTGGTATGAACATTGCTTTTGAAGGTGGTGAAGCTGAAACTCTTGTTTTAGATGGTCCAATATTTAAGTCAAGAATTGTGTTAGAACAAGTAGAGAAAAAAATGGAAAATAGTTTTACTGGTGTCTTGAATATAAAGAAATTTTCAATTGTTAAGAAATAAACTTTTTATAGCCTTAAATTATTAACTTAATAGTAACAACTAACAGGAAGTTTTATAAACTAGCTATAAATTTATATTTGATAAAAATGGTAAGTCCAATCATAATTCCAAAAGATGTTAGTCTTATGTTAGGTGGAAAAAATGTTCCTAATTCTGAAAATTATCTATTTAATTTAGGCTTTACAGAAATGAGATCTTGTAATATGGATTGTAACACTGTTGTTTTGCCTGAAGGATGGTCTATTTCTAGTCAAACACCGGATGGCAAGATTGTCGATAAAAATGGAATAACCAGAATTGAATACATTATTGTTTCTTCACGAGCTCCATTTAGATCTAATGCTACAATTGTTAATCCTTATTTTATTTGTTCTGTTGGAAATTCAGAACAGAGATTTAGAGAAGATGAAATTCTCCCAAAATTTTTAGAATTTGATTCTGAATTGGTAAAACAAGGTTATGACCCATTAGATTTAAAAAGTAAATTTAGTCAATCATTACAAGAAAGACTTTTAAGTGTAGATCCATCTATATCTAAAAAAGAATTAGAATTCATTTTAGCAAAGAGTTCACGAGTTGTTGATAATGTTGAAGTTTCTGGAGAAGTATCTTTCATAACTAAAAATAAATCTTATCAATATGGAATATCAGTTTGTATTAAAGGTGCTGACGGAATTTGGGTCATTGAAGACAGAGAATTGGTTGATATTAAAGTTAGTGTTCGAGGAGATAATAGTAAAGATCATTTAGAGGTTCAACTTGAAAAAATTGTAGTAGTAAAAGACATTATTAAAAAATTGTTTGATTAGCCACTACGAAAAATATAATTTATTCAATCTCAATTCCAACAGGGCAATGATCAGACCCCATTACTGAAGATAAAATGAACGCATCTTTCAACTTACTTCTTAATTTTTCATCAACAATAAAATAATCTAACCTCCAACCTACATTCCTTGCTCTTGCACCAAACATTGGAGACCAATAAGAATAATGCCCGCCGTCTTTGTGAAATTCTCGAAACGTATCAATAAATCCTTCCTTTAACATATTCTCAAATCCATCAATTTCTATCTGAGTAAAACCTGCAGATTTGTTGTAATTAGCATCAGGGTTTGCTAAATCTAGCCTAGTATGTGACACATTCAAATCACCACCAATTATAACCGGCTTGTCTAATTTTTTCAAATAATGCAAAAAATCTTTGTCCCACTTTTCACGATATTTCAATCTTAACAATTCTCTTTTTGAATTGGGAACATAAACATTAACTACATAAAATTTTTCAAATTCTAATGTAACAACCCTTCCTTCAATGTCATGCTCTTTGATTCCTAAATCATAAATTACTTTTTTTGGTTTTTCTTTACAAAAAATTACAGTTCCAGAATATCCTTTTTTTTCTTTTGAACAATTCCAGTATTGATTTTCATAAAATCCTAATTTTGTGTTAATATTAGAAGGATTAATTTTAGTTTCTTGCAACATTAAAATATCTGGAGATTCTTTCTTTACAAAATCATAGAATCCTTTTTTTTCAATAGCTCTAAACCCGTTAACGTTCCAAGAT
>CAYHOR010000071.1:0-4645 GCA_964358235.1 Candidatus Woesearchaeota archaeon | reverse complement strand
TATAAATGGAGAGAAGTTGAATACAGATATACTATTGGAAGAGATGGCAACAAAGTCATAGAATTTGTTTGGATTGGTGAAAAAAATCCTTCGTCTCATAAATATTCTACTTATTACATTAGTATAGGTTTACAAGCAGTAGGGAGTGATGTAGATGTTACTTTGGATACTGGTGCAAAAGTTAAAAGATTTAAAGGATCATTAGAATTCAGAACAGAAGCGTACATACAAAGAAATGTAGATCTTTTTGTAAAAACTCCTTTTCCAAGTTTGATTTTAAAAGGTTATGAAATATTAACTAGAGACAGGCTTAAAGCAGAATGGGATGAATTGTTTATGGAAGCAAATAAATTATATGATGAATTAAAGGCATTCTTAATAATTTATAGGTAAACATGAAAAAGTTTTTATTTTTAACTTCCATTTTAGTTTTAATAGACCAATTAACAAAATTTAGTTTTCAAGAAAAAAATTATGAGATATTTTCTTTTTTTTCAATACATTATGCAGAAAATACTGGTTCAGCATTTAGTTTATTCCAAGGATATAATATAATTTTTATTTTTATTTCTTTTATTGCTTTAGGATTAGTTATATATTATTTTAGAAAATATCCACTAGGATTAAGTTTAGTCGTTGCAGGAATATTAGGAAATTTAATAGACCGCTTGATTTTTTGGGTTGTTAGATATTTTAGTTCTATAGGATTATGGCCTACTTTTAATATTGCTGATGCCTGTAATACTATAGGAGTTTGTATTTTGTTGTATTATGTTTCTAAAGATTAGCTAATATATCCACCTTTTTGTAATGACCATAATTTATGATATAAACCTTCTTGTTTGATTAATTCAGAATGTTTGCCAATTTGAACAATTCTTCCTTTTTCTAATACTACTATTCTATCGGCTTTCATGATTGTTGATAATCTATGGGCTATAATTATAGAAGTTCTATTTTCAAGTAATTCTTCAAAACATTTTTGGATTTCACTTTCAGTCTGAGAATCCAATGCTGATGTTGCCTCATCTAATATTAGAATTTTTTTATCAGCTAATATTGCTCTCGCAATAGATATTCTTTGTCTCTCGCCTCCAGATAATTTAGCTCCTCTTTCACCAACTAATGTATATTCTCTCAAAGGAAATCTATTTAGAATCTTATCCATCTGAGCAAATTTGATAGCTTCTAAAACTTCTTTCTTAGTAGCATCAGACCTTGAAAATAATATATTGTTATAAATAGTATCATTAAATAAAACACATTCTTGCGGAACTATACTTAATTCTGATCTCAATGATTCTTGTTTATAATCTTTTATGTCTTTACCATCTATTAATATTTCCCCTCTAGTAACATCATAAAAACGATATAATAATTTGATTAAAGTAGTCTTACCAGAACCTGAATGACCAACTATAGCAATTTTTTCATTTTTATTTATTTTAAGATTAAAATTTGTAAATATTTTTCTAGTTTTAAATTCAAAATAAACATTTTTAAATTCAATTCCACCTTGTCTAATAATTAAATCTTTAGCATTAGGTTTATTTTTTATTTCATTTTTAATTTTATAATATTTAAATAAAGTTTCGAAGTTAGCCATAGAATAATAAAATCCTTTAACACCATAGACAAAATTGTATAACATATCAAAAATATTGCCATAAGAAGTATAAATAAAAACAATAGTACCAATACTAATATCTCCTGATAAGAATCTTTTAATTGAAAAAAATAATAAAATAAATGTTCCAACTGCTAAAATCAAACCTTGACCTGCAGAAATCCATCTAAAATAATCCCAAAGTTTAATCATAGCATCTCTAGTATTATCGCTCAATCGAGAATATTTACCTTTAATATTAGATTCCTTTCCAAAATATTTAATAGAGTCTATATTTGTAAAAGTGTCACCAATTATTCCTTTTTCAAGATCTTCCACTTGATTTAATTTAATATTTGCAGATTGTTGAACATTTTGAAGATAAAAACTATAAAGAACGAACAATAAAATTGTTATTACTACTATTACTGCAGAAACCCAATCAAAATAAGCCAAAGCAACTGTAACTAAAATAAATTGAAATATCAAAGGAAGAGTATAAAATATAATAAAATCGTTCATATTCTCCATTGCTGAAGAGCCTCTGTCTAATCTTGAAATTAATGAACCTGGTTTATGATTATTATGAAATCTGTGAGATAAATTAACAAGATGATTGAATAATTTTTGTTTCAAATCAGCCATAGTAAAACCATCAAGTCGGTTTAACAAATGAATTGCAGCCCATTTTAAAATAGTTTTAAGAATTGAAGCTAAAACAAAAGCCACTGCTATAATCAAAATAATATTTATATATTCATTTTGGCTAATTAAACTGGAAGAATAACTAGTTCCATTATCTATGATGACTTTTAAGAAATAATTGTCCAATAAAGCTATTCCTTCTAAAATTAATGTAATAATAATGCAAGTGTAAAGAAGAGGTTTATAATTTTTAAGAGAATTCCAATAGATTCTAAAATTGTTCCTAAAATGGATTTCTTTCTGTTTTTTTATAGTTTTCATATTATCACATTGTTAATTTAAATTTAAGGGCTTATTTGTTTTTAAAGATTTGCTTAAATTTTTAAAAAGATTTATAAGTTTACAATCTATATATTTTTCAAATGACTGAAGATTCAAAATCAAATAAGATTCTTAATACATTATTTTCTACACCTAGAGAAAAAACTAAAGATGAAATCGAGAAAGAAAAAGATGAATGGCAAAAGTTAAATAATCCTTTTATATGGAAGAAGAATAATCGTCTTAAAGAATATGGAATAAGTGAAGTTTTAGATCCTGTAAGTCTTGATGGAACTTGTGCAGGTTATAATGGTGCGGCAAGGATAATAATTGATGACATGGGTGGTTCAATAGAAAAATATTATTTTTGGTATCTTAATGGATGGTTTGGAAAACATGAAAAGACTACTTTTGGAACACCAGCAAAAAAAATTTACAAGTTGAAAGATGTTTTTGATGCTTCAGTAGGAAGCAGTTTTCATGGACATATTGGAAGCAAAGTTAGTGCATTACAACAGCAAGTTGCGAATTATTTGAATCAAATTGGCCAATTGAACAAAAGTTTATTCCCTATGGTTAGAGAAATCAGGTTAATGGATGAAAGACTGGAATTTTATAGAAATAGTTTAGATAAACCAGAAGGAGATGAAGGTGGAAGACAAAATGAAGTTGCATTGAAATCTACATGGGTTGAAGTAGTTGAACAAGGAATGCAGAATCCTAACTCTGTTTACAGTATGGCTACAAAATTAGGATTTGTTACTTTACCAGATTTATTTTTTGGAATTAATCCTCATGGAAAAACACCTGAAGATCAAATAAAAAATTTAACAAAAATTCTTGGTTCAATGCAAAAAGAACATCAGTTTAATCAAAAAGTTAGAGATGCATTAAATAAAAAATTAACTCAATATTATACTTGGAAACAAAAAACTTATGATGAAATGAGACATACTTGGAAATTCAGAATAAAAAATTTGAAACAACATTATAATGTAATAAGATTATATACTTCATGGTTAAAACCTTACTTAACTACTTTAAAATCTTTGCAGATGAAAGGAGATGTAAAAGATCCTTATTTAATCAGTGCTTTTGAGACTAGCAAATTAGAATTAGAATTGCTTTGTGTAATGGGTGAAGAAGAAATTAATGGAGAAAAATATAAAGCTTGTGTTATGGTTAGGTTTACTTCAACAACTAGACCTGATTTGATGTATGGACCAAATCAACAAAAGCAATTGCAACATGCTGGAATTATTACAATATCAGTAGAACCATATGTAGCAACTCAAGTAGATATAGATTATTATCAAAAATATACTGAAAGTGAAATTTTAAAAATGTATTCAGGAACTGAGATTGATCTTTCTTCTGATGTTGAAGCAATTTTAGAAAGTTTAGGTGAAGATGTAGAAGAATATTTGAGAGAAGCTGAAACAGGTAGTAGAAAAGAAAAAAAAGTTGAAGAATCTGAAAAGAAAAAGAAAATAGATTTATTTGAACCTTTTCGAGGAGTACTAGATTCTGTAGAGATGTTTTTGCCGGAATTTGAGAAAAAGAAAAAGATTAATTCTAGTGACAAAACTAAAATTCAAGATTTGGCTATTAAATCAGCACAAAGATCTTGGTTAGCTTATGAAGTTTTTAAAAAAGTTCATGGATTCCTTGCTCCATTGTAGAAAAGTTAATATAGTTTAAGTCCTAATATTTTAATATGGTTGTATTCAATAACTCTGATTATTTTCATGCAATGGATTCTCCAAAAGATGTTGGGAAGGTAAGTGTTAAAGAATTTGGTGTTAGTTCTAAGATGGGAGATGTTTTACAATCATTAAAAGGAGATATTGTCGCAGGTGCTTCTCATGTTGAAATAGGATTTACTGGAATGGGAAAAGGTTCTCTTGGACAAGGGAATACCACACCAGAGATGTTTGGCAAGGAAAAAAGAGAAGAAATCAGACAGTTAGCTAAAATAAATGGAGTTACTCTAAGTACACACGCATCTCTAGGAATTTCTGGAGTTGCTGGATTAACACAACAAGGGTTTTCTGATAAAGCTCAAAAAGATAC
>CAYHOR010000070.1:0-4724 GCA_964358235.1 Candidatus Woesearchaeota archaeon | reverse complement strand
ACAATTTGATATTCACACTGGAGGAATGGATCTGATTCCAGTTCATCATACAAATGAGATTGCTCAAACAGAAGCTGCAACAAAAAAACATCCATGGGTGAAATACTGGATGCATGGCGAATTTTTAGTATTAAACAAAGAAAAATTAAGTAAATCTACTGGGGGCAGTTTCTTTACATTGGATTCATTAACAAACAAATATGATCCATTATCATACAGATATCTATGTCTAACTGCTCATTATAGAAAACCTTTAAATTTTTCATTAGAAGCACTGGACTCTTCGCAAATTTCATTTAATAAATTAAGATCTAAAGTTCAAGAATTAATTAATTCCAAAAAAGAAGGTTTGTCTCCAGAAGCTTATATTGAAGAATTCCAAGCTTCAATAAATGATGATTTGAATATGCCTCAAGCTCTAGCTGTGTTATGGAATTTAATAAAAGACGAAACTATTGATGATCAACAAAAATATGATGCTATTGTTAATTTTGATAGAATTTTTGGTTTAAAATTAAATGAAATAAAATCTTTAGAAATCCCAGAAGAAATCTTAATTCTCGTTGAAGAAAGGGAAAAAATGAGAACAGTTAAAAATTGGCAAGAATCAGATAGAATAAGACAATTAATTTCAGAGAAAGGATATACAGTTTTAGATTCTGGAAATGGCCCAGTCATTACAAAAAGCATTTAAATTAAATTATCTATAGAATTATTGTGAAAGAGGGAGATTTTAGTAATAGAGATGTAGAAACTACAAAGAATGAAGTAGATTTTTGGTTAGAGGATTATAATGATATTTTTTCAGATTTTGATCATCGTCCATATATTGAAAGAGGATTATCGGGAGATTTTCTTGAAGAAGCAAAAAGAGCTAGTCAGTATAAAGAAGAAAAAGATTTGAAATTAAAATTTTTCATTTCTAAGAAATTAAGAAAAAAAGAAGAGGAACGAATAATAAAAAGAAGACTAATCGAGCATTTTAATCGTCATAATATTTTGTTGTTAAAAGAAAAAAAGAAAGAATTAATCAAAGGATTAACTACTACAATTGTTGGATTAATAGTTATGGTTTTAGTCACGACCTTTTTTTATAAATATCAAAATATAAGTGATACTATTAATACTTTTATTGCAATTTCTGAAATTTCAGGATGGTTTTTGTTATGGACTGGGTTAAATTTAGTTATTTTTGAATCTAGAACTCTCAATCCAGACTTGGAATTTTATAAAAAAATGACTAAAGCTTCAATTAGTTTTTATGATAATTAATCAAAATGTTAATAAAAGAGAATTTCTTTAATTTCGTTATGACTTCATTTCAAGAACTCAAAACAAAATATTCCACTTGTAAAAAATGCTCAGAATTATGCAAAAGTCGATCTCAAGTAGTCTTTGGTGATGGAAATGAAACTGCAAAAATTTTATTTATCGGCGAATCTCCGGGTGCTAACGAAGATAAACAAGGAATTCCTTTTTGTGGGATGTCTGGTCAAATATTAACTCAATTATTAAATTCTGTTGGTTTATCTAGATCAGATATTTTTATTACTAATACTATACTTTGTAGACCAGAAAAAAATCGTAATCCTTCAAAAGAAGAAGTAAATAACTGTCGTGAACGTCTAGATGAACTTCTAAAAGTTATGCAGCCACAAGTAATTGTAACAATTGGCAATTTTGCAACTGATAGGATTATCGGAAAAACTGGAGTAACTTCAATTCATGGTAAAGTTTTTCAATTAGGTGATATTCAAGTTGTTCCAGTTATTCATCCAGCTAATCTTCTTTATTCCGGTAGAAATCCAGAATTATTCAAAAAAATGCAAGAAGATTTTAAAATAATAGCTTCTTTGATTGAATTAAAAAAGTCTCAAAAGAATATTAAAGATTTTTAGCATCTTCTTCCAGAAAAAATATTCGCAACTTTGCTGGACATATCTTCATAAGGTATGACTCTGCATCCGCCACTAGTTTGTGAAGGTGCAGGTTTCTGTTCTGCAGGCTTTGCAGCAACTTGTTGTGGTTGATAAGATTGACCAGTTCTAGAACAAATCAATTGTTGTAATGCATCAACAAGTTTCTTTAAGTTATCAACATCTTCTTTTTCAGTATCAAAACTTAAATTGACTTGCATACGATTTCAACCAATTTTTACCTTAAAAAGCTTTATGATTATGTAGTATGTATATTTCCAATACAAATTCCAAAAAATTATAAACACCTAAACTTCAAAGAATTTATGGCAAAATATAAAGTAATTCAAGAAAGAGACGCATGTATTGGATGTTCAGCTTGCGAAGCAATAGCTCCTCTGTCCTGGGAAATGGAAAAAGATGGTAAATCTTCTCTTAAAGGCGCAAAAAAACAATCTAGTGAAGTATTTGTATTAGAAACTGATGAACTAGGAGAAAATATGCATGCTGCAGAATCTTGTCCAGTGAACTGTATTCATGTTGAAGAGAACGGCAAGAGAAAAATCTAAATGTTTCAAGCAAAAAATTTTGATTCCTTATTAGGTATACCTGGTTTGAGTGATACTCTATTAAAGAACCATTTTACATTGTATCAAGGTTATGTAACCAATGTAAACAAATTAATAGATATAATCCATTTAATGGTAAAGGAAGGTAAAACTTCAACCCCAGAGTTTGCTGAAATTAATCGCAGATTTGGTTGGGAATTTAATGGAATGCGCCTTCATGAATTATATTTTGCAAACCTTAAAAGATCTAGTTCAAAAATGGATATAAAATTATCTAATACAATAACAGAATCTTTTGGTTCTTTGGAAAATTGGGAAAAACATTTCAAATCTCTTGGAACAATGAGAGGAATTGGCTGGGTTTTGTTGGTTTATGATACAGAATCTAAAAAATTATTGAATATTTGGGTAAATGAACATGATTTAGGCCTATTAGCAGATTCAAAAATTCTTTTAGTCATGGATGTATTTGAACACTCTTATATGATTGACTATGGTTTAAAGAAAGCAGATTATATAGAAACTTTTTTCAAAAATATAGACTGGTCAACTGTAGAAAAAAGATTTTAATTTTTTTATAATTTTAAATAAAAAATTTTCAAAAACCCTAAAAAATTTAATTTTTCTAGATTCTAATGAACTGAAAGGTTTAACCAATATTGTTGTAGCTCCATTTCTATTTCCAAATAAAACGTCTGTCAACATAAAATCACCGATAACAACAATTTTTTTAGGATTTGAATTATATTTTTTTACAATCTTTTCAAATAATATTTTTGAAGGTTTCTTATTTCTACTAATAAATAATTCACATCCTAGCTTTGATTCAATATCTTTTTGCCTTTTTTTTATTGTTAAGCTATTAGAGAAACAAATACATTTATATTTTTTATTAATTCTTTTAAACCATTCTTGAATATCTGTTCGAACTTCAATAGTTTCTGGATAAACTAAAGTGTTATCAATATCAAAAATAATTAAATCTTTATCAGATAACAAACTTTCTGGAATCTTGGTTACATTTTGAAATTCATAATCAGGGAATATTGTTTTCATAAATCCTCAATTATTTTTGTTTTCATTCTTTCTAAAGTTCCTTTACCACTTATTCCAACTTCTGGAGTCTCTTTCCAATAATCTTCTGCATTGAAAGTCTTACCAGAGTTAACTAATTGTATAAACTTTTCAAAATCAATCCAAGTATACCATTTTTTGTTCTTATAAAACTTTTTCTTTGCTATTAAAACAGCCCTAGACAAGATATGTTCAGAAACAATTTCATAACCTTTTAAAAATTCTAACAATTTTTTACTAAAATCGACGACATCTTCATGGAATGGCATATTTTCTAAAGATAACTTTTGTCTTGAAGCTCCAATAAACATATATCCTTTAAGTTCAACAAAATCAGGATCACCTTTTTTAATTAAATCAGCATAATCTCTGACATTACACATATTTTCACCCTTGATCATACTTAGTCTAATACATTTTCTTTCTTTTCTATTAGCAAAATATTCTAAACTTTTTTGTAATCTTTCCCAATAATCATCAAATAATGGTATATCAATTTTCTTCAATAATTCTTTTGTAGGCGCATCTAAGCTTAAATATAATTGAGTAATTGGCTCTAAATCTCTAATAGTTTCGGGATACTGAGCGTTAGTTACTAAAAAAGTAGAAATCCCTTTTTTATGAAATATTCTTATTAATTCATTTATTTTAGGATAAATTATAGGTTCTCCTGTTAATGATAATGCAACATGTTTAACACTTTTAGAATTTTCATAGGCTATATTTTTTAATCCTCCAAATCCATTGAGTAATTCTTTTTGAGCTTTTAATGAATCTTCAAAAATCATTTCAGGATTATCAATTTCTCCAACCCAATCTTTTGAAACAGGAGCTTTATATCCTCTCCAACAAAATATACATCTGTTGGCACAGCTTAAACAAGTACTCATTTGTAAACATTGATTACTATTGATACCATAAAATTTATTTTTATAACAACCACCTTCTTCTTTGATATTCTTTTTAGTCCAACCACAAATTTTGACAACACTATGATTGCCTACAATCCTATATTGTTGCTTCTCCAATTCCTTTCTTGTTTCTTTATCTAACATTTTTAATAAATTCTTTGACAATAGTAATATAAAAACTTTTACTTTCTGTTCATAGGATATTGTCATCTAAGTGAATGATGCTCCTTTTTTGCATGAAGTTTAATTATGTT
>CAYHOR010000069.1:2439-4745 GCA_964358235.1 Candidatus Woesearchaeota archaeon | reverse complement strand
ATACATAATATATAAATCCCAATTTCAAAGCTCAAATGTCAAATAAAACCAAAAAACGAGATACTCGATACGAATTCTGGAATTTTGATATTGAGCCATTGAATATTTATTTGACATTTGGATTTTAAAATTAAGATTTTATCTCAAAGGAAACAAGTTTCTTTCAGATTATTAGTCTATATTATATAAATATTTTTAAATGAAAAATAAAATGATTTATTTGTGTTAACGCCTAGAGAATTTTATCATAACGATGGAGTAACTAAAAGAATTCTAGAATATTGCGGAGTGCCACTTGATGTTGCGAGAGAATTTTCTTATGACAGAAATAATTTTATTAATATTGCAAGTCAAATGACTTCACAATATGTTTCTGGCTGGGGAAGAAATTTAAAAGAACGTTTTGGAAAAGAAGCTTTATCATTTAAGAAAAGAGATTTATATGAATTAATGAATGGTGAAAATAATTTATTTAGAGCTTTATGGGATAAAAATAATATTACTCTTTTCTTTGATGTAGAATATATTTCCCATAGAGATCCAATAAGAATCTATACACATTCAAGAGAAATTTTTTGGCAAATGGAACCTGTATATCATACCATTAAAGAGGTTTTTTGTCAATATGGAATAAAACCCATGACAATTGCCACAGGACAAGGTTATCATTTTGTATTTCAAGTGCCTTGGTTTTGTCCAGAAGCAAGGGAGTTAGTAAATATAGGATATTTAGAAGACACAGTTAGAGGAAAATATCATCATTTAACACACAAACGAGATGAAATTGTTAGTGATGATGAAGGAAGAGCATTCGATGGAGTTGGCAAAGTTTTAGAATTTATTGCACAAGATGTAATTTCTAAATTGGAGGGATTTAATATTCCTATTGGAATTGGTGATTTAGTTCCTGGAAATGAAAGAAGAGAAATGATAAATTTGGATTTGAGCAGTTATCCTGATCCATTACATTTGAGAGTTATGAGAACAGCATTTTCAACTCATGATAAACATAGAAAAAGAGGTTTAAATTATCCAGTCATGATAGCTACTCCAAGATATACTCCTTGCAATGAGCATGAAATTGGGATTGAAGAAATTTTTCATAATAGAACACATTTTGAACATTCTGCTGAATATGCAAATGCAATTACTTGTTCAATTCCTTGGTTTGGAAGAGAATTTGGAAATTTAATTAGAACATACAAAAGTTCAGATTTATTTAGATTTCATCAAGATTTCGATGCAACAGGTCAAGAACATAACTCAAGATGGCCAGAAACTTATGATCGTTTTGATACAAGACAATTACCTGATTGTGTAAGATTCGTGTTAGATAATCCTAATCCAGCATTATTACAACCAGCACAAATACAAACTTTGGTTAGAGTTTTAACTGGTAAAGGATGGTGGCATCCCAGTCATGTTGCAGGATTAATAAGAAGCAAATATGAAAGTGGTAAATGGGAATTTGAATGGAAAAAATATGATGCTAACAAACATGCAAGAGTTTGGACAAGAATATATTCTGGAATGATTGCTACAGGATTAGATCAAAAGACAGACCAAAATTGTTTATCAAGATGGGAACAAGGATTGTGCACAAGAGAAAATTGCGGGAAGAAGTTAGAGTTCTACAAATAAAATGGAAAAAAGAGAATATTATACAAGAGTTTTTGAGAAATTAAAAAGAACTTTTGAACCAACTCATTATGTTTTAGCTTATGGTTCAGATTTAAGATTAAGAGATATCGCTCAAAGAAGATCTCCAAGAAAAGAAAATGATTTAATGGTTACAGTTGAAACTAAGGAAAATCTTTATGATTTAACTTCAAATTGGGGATTAGAAGTTTTTTCACCATTAATTGCTTATCAAAGTCAAGGAGTTTTATCAGTATTAGATTTTGAAATTGCATTAGATGACCAAAGAAGGTTATATGAAAATAAAGGTTCACAGTTATATTATTTTAATGAATATATAAAATCATTTGTTAAATTTATTGGAAGAAAGTTAGAACATTTTAATATTCCTTATGCTTTGGATTTAACACCTTCAGGAGGGCATTTTTTATTTTGGGTTAGAAATAATACTCCAGAATGGAATGAATTACAAAAATTAGGTTCATTGGAAGAAGATTTAATTACAGCTTATAATTATTTTGATCCTAATGATTTGAAAAGAAATCCCAGAATAAATTTAGATGCAGGATATGTTTATAGTGGTATTGGAAGATTATGGGAATATATTTGTTATGAAGTAATAAAAAATGTTAAAATACCTTGGAGAATAAGCAAGGATATTTGGGAGA
>CAYHOR010000069.1:0-2429 GCA_964358235.1 Candidatus Woesearchaeota archaeon | reverse complement strand
CTGGACATAAAGGCTTGCCAGTTACAATGAGTGATCCAGAACAGAAAAGTGTTAACCTTGACATAAGTTGTTATGGAGATCCTGCATTTATGAGAATAATTAGGACTCCATTTAGTTTACATAAAAAAAGAAGTAAATATATTCAAGGTGCAGAGCCTTTAGCGGATGTTATGTTTTGTGATCATACTAATCCACGTAGAGAAATAAATTTTGATCATCATATTGATTGTATGTGGGATTTAGAATTAGCTGTACAACATTCGGAATCTTTTTCAGGTTATATTCCTTATGCAAATGAAAATTTAATTCCATTAATAAATGAATACAGACAATCACAATTATTTATATTCCATGAAGAATTTTTTGGGGAAAAAGATTTACCTAGACAAGAAGCGTTCACAAAAGCATTAAGAGACAATAGACTTCATGAAAAAACTAGGAATATGCTATATTATCCAAATCCAAGAGCATTAGATCCTAAGACATTATTAAAATTTATTGCAGATTTAAGATCCCATGAATGGAGACCGAGAGAAATTGGAAATTTAATTGCGGATTTATATGAACAACCTCAACATTCATGGAACAATAATTGGTATAAATATCCTTCCAGAACAAAAGGTAATTTCTGGTCAAGAATTTATTGTGGTTTACTAAATGAAAGAGTTATTAGTTAGGATATTTATCTCTTTGTGGATTGTAAACTTTCCATTCTGTAAAATCTTTTGTTTGAGAAGGTACAATTAATGTCCCATCGGTTAAATATTTAAAACTCTCAAATTGACCATAATGATTTCTTCTTTTAATACCCAATCCATGATCTGAGGGTAAAAAATGTTTTATCCTTGCATTATTAATCCAACTTGTAGAATTAGTGTCTAAGGGTTGAGCTAAATATTCCTGTAAAACTTTAACAAATCTTTGATTTGATTCTATTAATCTAGTTTTAAGACAACATGGATCTATTATTTCTTCTCCATTAAAGTCAATGCTTAAAATCTCAAATAGGTAAACAGAAAAATAGTTTCGAATATTTTTTTTTAAATTTTCAAAATCCTCTGGAGTTAAAAGTTCATCAGCATCCAGTATCAATGCATATTTTGTTACAACTTTTGATAATGAAACATTTCTCGAAGGTCCAAATCCATCAAATTTATGGTCAAATACTCTTAAATGTGGATATTCTCTTTCTAATTCTGCAAGTTTATCTCTTGTACCATCTATAGAACCAGTATCAACTACAACTGCGTTACTTACATGAGGTAAATGTGCTCTTAGAAATCTTTCTATGCCTCCAGCTGGATTCATCATTTCATCTCTAACAATAGCACACAAACTTACATCTTCAAGTATAAACATAAAAATTAAGAAAAATAAATAGTTTATAAATCTAATTAATTGAAATTAACTTAATCTTAAAAGTCAAAGTTTTTCCAGCCAATGGATGATTTAAGTCAATTGCAATATCATCTGCATTAACTTCAATAATTATTGCTTCCATTTGAACACCATCAGCTCTAACCAAACCCATATGCATTCCAACTTCAGGTTCTTTATCTTTAGGAAGAACATTCTTAGGAATTTTTCTCAATAATTGAGGATTATGCTGACCATATGCTTCTTCTGGTTTAATATGAAAAGTTTTTTCTTCGTCTACTTTCATATCTATGACTGCTTCATCAAAACCTTTAATGATTTTGCCGGAACCTACTTCGAATTCCAAAGGAGCTCTTCCTTCTGAGGAATCGAATACAGTTCCATCGTCTAAAGTTCCTGTATATTGAACTTTTACCTTGTCGCCTTTCTTTACTGACATTTTATTTACCTATTTTTGGGAGATTTTCTTTATTAATCATGAATACCACACTGCGAAGCAAGACCTCTCTGGTGTTGGGAGGTTCACTCCCGTTTTGGGTAAAATACCTCGGAGCTCTGCTTCGATTGTGTAATTCATTAATTGTAAATACTCCATTGGTGGAGATAATTTAAAATCTTTTTGGTGGTGGACACGGCATTTGCTCGCGCAGCGTTTATATAGTCTATTTTCTTATATCCAAATATGCAACGAACTGTGAGTTTAATGCTCTCTAAAAGTAAAGAATTGTGTGAAACTATTCATAGTTACAACTCTATTGCAAATGAACATATTGGTTGTTGTATAAAAAATAAAACTTTGTCAAAATCCAAGCTTCATAATTTGTTGTACAAAGAAATCAGAACAAAATCTCCTGAGTTTCCTTCTGCCTTGATTCAGTGTGCTCGTGATAATGCTGTTGAAATGTTAAAAGGGAATAAATGTAATCCAAATACTAAGAAACAAATGGATTCATCAATTAGATTTGATTTACGAACTGCAAAAGTATTTTTAGAGTCTGGGGAGTTACAATTAACAACTATTGATGGCAGAAAGAAATACAAAATTAAAGTTC
>CAYHOR010000068.1:0-4752 GCA_964358235.1 Candidatus Woesearchaeota archaeon | reverse complement strand
TGACATCGTCGTTAATATCCCTTCTTCGAAAAAATATCCAACTATGAATGTATCTCATGCTACAACTATAATTTTATATGAATTATTCAAACATTCAAAAAAACAAAAAACGGGTGAAAATATTAAACCAGCTTCAAGAGAAGATAAAGAAGTTTTATTCAAAATCATTGATAATAAAATGAAAAATATGGAGTTTAAAACAGAATCTAAAAAAGAAACTCAGAGAACAGTTTGGAGAAAAGTGATAGGAAAATCTAATATCTCAAAACGTGAACTTATGGCTTTATTTGGATTCTTTAAAAAAATAAAATGATTTATGAATTGTCGCGAGAAAATTTAGAACTAGCAATACAAGAAGTTATATCTTTAGCAAAACCTAAAACTTATCAATTAATAGGAAATCTGTTATTCTGTAAAGGAAAATTTGATATTAAAAGACTGGCTTATACTCATAATGTTTACGAAGAAATATTTATTGATACAAAAATCCCTAAAGTTAATTGGGAAAAATATTATGAAGAATCATTTGCCGTTAGATCAAATATAAATGAAAAAGAACAAGAATTAGCGCCAATTGTCTGGAACTCATTAAAAACCCCAAAAGTTAAACTAAAAAATCCTAAAACAGAATTCTGGTTTTTCTTTATAGAAGATAAAATTATAGGATGTAAAAAAATATACGAACGACAAGAAAAATTCAAATTAAGACGCCCAGATATTCGTCCTGGATTCTTTCCAGTTTCATTAAAACCCAAATTAGCTAGAGCTGTAGTAAATCTCTCAGGAGTTAAAAAAGGCACTATTTGGGATCCTTTTTGTGGGACAGGTGGGATATTATTAGAAGTTTCATTAATGGGATTAAAATCAATAGGAACAGACATAGATCCAATAATGATTAGGGCAGCTAAAGAAAATTTTAAACATTATAATCTTAAAGCAAAATTCTTTGAAGCAGATGCAAGAAAAGAAAAAATAAAATGCAATGCAATTGTAACCGATCCTCCATATGGAAGAAGAGCGTCTACAAAAAAAACAGAATTAAAAGAATTTTATGAAACATTCTTGGATCATGTTTACGAATTTGTAGATGTAGTTGTTATAATGTTTCCTAATGATTTGAAGTTAAAATTTAAATATAAAATAGCATTTGAGACTGAAGATTATGTTCACGGATCATTGACAAGAAAAATATTAGTTCTAGACAAAAAATAGAATTAAACTCCAAATCCAAACAAATAATTTGTTTATCCAAGGAATCATATTAATTATTATTAATCCTAAACATATTACTGAAGTAAACAATAAAGCCTTTTTAGCTCGACTTTCAGTACCTAAAACTCCTAACATTAATGTATAGAACATTCTTCCACCATCAACAGGTCCTAAAGGTAACAAATTAAACATTCCAACACCTATTGAAATTAAAAATAGCCACATTATTAACATTTTAAACCATTCTATAACTCCTGAAAAAGGCTCAAGATAAGAATAATTTTCTTTGAACACTAAATTTTCTTCCATATTTAATATACCAAAAAACGGCACACTCTCATTATCAGGATTAGAAACTAAAGTAATATCATAATCCCCTTTGTCAGTACCTAAAGTTATATCATCACCAACACTTAAAGTAGAAGTAACATTTACAAAATCTTCAAACCCATTTATTTGTGTCTCATCAATACTTTCAATAATAAAAGGAGCTTCTAACCCACTTTGATTAACTGGATAACCTTCTAATACTCCATTAACTAAAATTCCATTGCTGTCATAAACCATATTCATAACAGGAGTCATAGCCAACATTAAAACTAAAATCAAAGCACCAAATAAAATATTTGAAAAAGGTCCAGCTGCAAACACAGCCATTTGTTTAACTCTTTGTTTTTTCTCTAAAGATTTTTCTTCAGGTTCAACAAAAGCTGCTAATAATGGCCCCAAGAATGCAAATCCTGAACTTTTAATTGAAACATTATGCAATCTTGCAACTATACCATGTGAAAATTCATGAATAACTGCTGCGATAAAAATAGTTATAATCCAATGCCAAAAAGACAATGTGGGTATACCAGAAATTTGAATACCAGGTAATACTGGAGCTAAAGCAGGTTCAGTTCCAGGAATAAAAATTAATTGCCAAGTAGCTTTGATTAAAAAATATAAAATAAAAGCCATTCCTAAAAAACCTACAATTACGCCAATATAAGATAAAAAAGTAATAATCCTAGGAAACTTCTTAGCAAAATAATCCATTTGTTTAAGACCTAACTTTGTCTTATACATAACAACTAAACCTTGA
Source organism: Candidatus Woesearchaeota archaeon (assembly GCA_964358235.1). GTDB lineage: Archaea > Nanobdellota > Nanobdellia > SCGC-AAA011-G17 > GW2011-AR17 > JAGVZZ01. The sequence goes on along the minus strand of CAYHOR010000068.1, from coordinate 2,453 downwards.
GTAGTAAACTTTTCTTTAAAAGTATAATAGAAAATTAATAATAAACCATAAAAAATCAAAACTGAAATTAAATCTAGATTCATCACCATCTTTTCCAAAATTGTTAAAGAGTTTTAAGCATTACCTTTGCTCTTACTCTTGATAACTCTAAAAGCCTTGCCACCGCATTTTCTACACTTTACACTTTGAGCCAAAACTCTCACTGTATCTGTTTTAACTTTAGATTTGCATTTCTTGCAAACAAATACTCTTCTAAATAATCTTCCAATAGTAGCGTCAAATTTTGCCATTTTATTTGTTTGAAATCTCCTGCATTATTTTTTCATCAAGTACAATCCAATATGTTACTTGAACACCTTCAAAAACCTTGGCTTTTAATTCATCAGGAATAATCATATCAAAAGTTTCGAATGATTCCATATCCATAACATTGGCTTTGTTTCCAACAACTGATAAAATCTGAGCAATTTTTTTCTCAATAATTGGTGATTCTACTTTATCATGCCCAGGCATAACTTTGATAATTTTTTTACCATCTTTAATAGCAATTGCTTCAATACGGCATTTTGCGTGACCATGTTTGCCAGGTTTAGATATTTCTACGTTTTTTACTATACAAGCAAATCCGTCAAAAATAACATATCTTCCTGGTTTAGCTTCAAGTGCATCTATTTGTCTTACTTCTCCCATATTTGTATAAAAATTATTATATATATATAAATGTTTTGGCTAATTTCACAATTCTTTCATACTTTTTTTAAGTTTTTCATTATCTTTAACTTTAACTTTACTCTCCAAAGACTTTACTTTCAAACTTAAATCAGAAACTCTCTTAGAAAGAACTAAAACTGCACACCATAACTGAGCTTTAGAAACATCTTTTGCAGAAGTGTAAGCTTTCTTTTCTTTTTTAACATCTACTAACAATTCTTCAAATAATCCTTGTAAAACCAAATCTAAATTATCACTCCATTCCATATAAAAAATAATAATTGTCAATATTAAAAGCATTCTTATTCTTCAACAATAATTATATAAACTATTAATTATTCTCTCCATATATGAATACAACAAAAGGAGATTTTGTAGAAATTAAATATGTTGGACGCTTGGATGATGGATCAATCTTTGATCTAAACGATGCAGAAGTTGCAAAACAAGAAAAAATTAAAGCACATATACATGATCATACTATCATTTGTTTAGGTTCAAAGGATGTAGTACAAGGTTTAGATGATTATTTAATCGGTAAAGAAATTGGAAAAAAATTAACAACTTCAGTTTCAACTGAACAAGGTTTTGGAAAAAGAAACGCAAAATTATTTAAAACATTTTCATTAAGCAAATTTAAAGGTCAAGAATTTAAACCATTACCAGGAATTGCAATTGAAGTTGATGGTGCGCAAGCAGTAATTAAATCTGTTTCAGGAGGGAGGGTATTATTAGATTTCAATCATCCTTTAGCTGGAAAACAATTACATTATGAAGTAACTATAACAAGAAAAATTGATTCTTTAAAAGAAAAAGTTTCAGGTATTTTGGAAACCAATTTGCATATACATCAGCCTAAAGTTGAAGAAAAAGATGGAACTGTAACATTAGAAGCACAAATTCCTAAAGAAATGCAACCTGTGTTTGAAACTGAACTAAAAAAAAGAATTCCAGAGTTGAAAGCATTTGTGATTGAAAATCTTAGAAAATAATTGTTTTCTAAAAAAAATGCGCGGTGCCTATGGCACAGATGAAGAGGGTTTTAAGAGGAAACGAGCACCATTAAGAATATAGTCACAATTAGCAATTCCTAACTTTACATCCTAATAAATTACTTTATCATAAATACTTCTTTTAATCCTCTAAAGTCTTCATCTCCAGTTACAACTTTTGAATTTGTTTTTTTAGCTGTTAATAACATAAAAATATCTGCTAGACCCATATGTTTTCTTTCTTTTTTTAGATCTGCGTGCAATTTTCCTACTTCTATTGTAAATTCTAAATCTAAATAAAAAATTTCTGAGAGTGTATTTATAACTTGCAATGGCATTTCAAAATTAATATTTTTTCTTTTATAATGACTAGAAATTTCAGCAATGGTAACAATATTAGTGAATATTTTAATATTTTCATTTTCAATAATTTCTTTTACAATTTCTCCTTTTTTAGTTCCATCAAAATATTCTATCCATGCATAAGCATCTATTACAAAGTTATTCATTTTTCCAATTGTCCTCGAAATTTACTTTCTTTTGTAAATGGGCCTATTCCTTTTGAAATACCAAAACCACTAATGTTAGTTTTTTTTAGTTCTAATACTAAGGTTTGATTTTCTTGTATTCTTTCTATTTCAACAATATTTTTTGGAATTGTTATCATTAGCGACCCTCCGACTTTTCTTGTTTTTGATATAATTTCCATGTAATTTAATTATATTTAATTATATTTAAAGTTTTCTTTTA
>CAYHOR010000067.1:0-4758 GCA_964358235.1 Candidatus Woesearchaeota archaeon | reverse complement strand
ATCTTAATATGCGTTCTAGGACTGCAAATTTTCAAGTTAAAGATTTGAATAAAATTGTTAAGATTTGTAAACAAAATAAAATTAAATGTTATTTGACTTTGAATACTGTAATGTATGATGAAGATTTATCAAATATAAAAAAAATAGTTTTATTGGCAAAGAAAGCTGGTGTTGATGCTATAATTGCTTGTGATATTTCTGTCATTGAGTTTTGTAGAAAAAATAATGTAAATGTTAATATCTCCACACAAATGAATGTTTCAAACTTTGAAACTGTCAAATACTTTGCAAAATTTGCAGATGTTATTATTTTAGCGAGAGAATTGTCTTTAAAACAAATCAAAGATATTTGTGATAGAATTAAAAAAGAAAAAATTAAAGGACCTTCTGGTGATTTAGTCAAAATTGAAATTTTTATTCATGGCGCTTTATGTGTTTCAATCTCTGGAAAATGTTATATGAGTCTAGCACAGTATAATACTTCAGCTAATAGGGGGCAATGTTATCAAACTTGCAGGCGATCTTATCGAGTTATCGATGATGAAACTGGGCAAGAATTAGTTGTTGATAACAAATATGTAATGTCACCTAAAGATTTGTGTACAATAACAGTTTTAGATAAAATCTTGAAATCTGGAGTTTCAATTTTAAAGATTGAAGGACGTGGACGTTCAGTAGATTATGTTTATGAAACTATTAAAGTATATAGAGAAGCGATTGATAATTTTAATCTTGATAGTGTTGAAAGTTGGATAAAAAGACTTGAGAGTGTATATAATAGAGGTTTTTGGCAAGGGGGATATTATTTAGGTGAGAAACTTGGAGAATGGAGTGGAACTTATGGTTCTAAAGCTACTCAAAAAAAAAAATATGTTGGTGATGTTGAAAATTATTATGTAAAAAATAATGTTGTTTTAATCAAAGTTATTGATAATGGATTTAAGATTGGAGATAACTTATTAATTACAGGAGTTACAACTGGTGCTGTATCGGTAGTTGTTGATTCTATTTTTATTGATAAAAATGTTGATAATTGTAAAAAAGGCGATTTTGTGACGATAGTTTGTGATAAAGTTAGAAAAAAAGATAAAGTCTATGTGTTGAAGAATAGAAATGTTTAAATAATAGTAATGATTATTAAATAATAATGATTCCTAATAAGAGAAACACAAACCAGAAAATAAAAATTTTAGAATATCTTAAATCTGTTAAAACTCATCCAAGAGCTGAAGAAGTTTATTCTCAAGTAAAAAAAGAATTACCTTCAATAAGTCTTGCTACAGTTTATAGAAATTTAAATTTGTTAGCTGAGAATGGAGAAATATTAAGATTTGAAATGAATGGTGAATACAGATATGATGCTTCAATATGTGGACATTTGCATGTAGTTTGCAAAATTTGTGGAATGATTGAAGATATTTTTGATAAAAGATTTAATGAATATATTAAGAAAAATTTAGAATTAAAAGATTTCAATATAGAATGTATTGGAATTTTTATTAAGGGCAAATGTAGGAGGTGCCAAAATGATAAAAAATGAAAAAGAATTAGCTAAGATATTAAAATGTGATGAATTATGTGTTTTAAGAAAAAAATCAAAAGCTTTTGAAGATGAGATAGAAGAACAAAGATGTGAGTGTTAAAATGATTAATTTAAACAAAAGTAATTTTAAGGACGAAGTAGAAAGTTCAAAAATACCTGTCATTGTAGATTTTTGGGCAGAGTGGTGTGGACCATGTAAAATGTTAACACCTGTTTTTGAAGAAGTAAGCAAAGATTTTAATGGAAAAATGAAGTTTGCTAAAATAGATGTTGAAAAGGAAGAAGATTTAGCTAAAAAGTTTGTGGTTCGAGGAATACCTTGTTTAATTATTTTTAAGAATGGGAAAGAAGTTGAAAGAATAATTGGTTTTCAATCGAAAGAAATATTAAAACAAAAGATTAATGAGTTTTTGAGGTGAACAAATGACAAAGACTGAAGAGAATCTTAAAATTGCTTTCAAAGGAGAGAGTGAAGCTAGAAATAAATATACTTATTTTGCCAAAGTTGCAAGAGATGAAGGTTATTTGTATATAGCTAAAATTTTTGAAGAAACAGCTAACAATGAGATGCAGCATGCAAAAGATGAATTTAAGTTATTAAAAGGTATAAGTGATACTAAAACTAATTTAAAAGTAGCTATTGAAGGTGAACATTACGAGACTTCAGATATGTACCCAACTTTTGCTAGAGAAGCTGAGAAAGAAGGTAATAAAGAAGCTGCAACTTTGTTCAAAGCTATAGCTTTAGTAGAGAAGAAGCATGAAGATAGATACAAGTTATTATTAGAGCTAGTTGAGAAAAAAATGGTTTACAAAAGAGATAAGCCTATTGTTTGGAAATGCAGCAAGTGCGGTTATAAGCATACTGGAACTGAACCTCCTAAAGAGTGTCCTTCTTGTAAGCATGCAAGAGAATATTATGAACCGGAAGATATTTTTTAATTTACTTTAATCTTTCATCAAGTTCAACTTTTGCTTTTTTTGATTCTGCTTCTAAGTCGACGCCTAGTTCTTTTAATGCCTTAACGTGAGCATTTATTTGTTCTTGAACGATTTGAACTAATTTTACAAATTCTTGTTGTTCTAAAACCAATACTGAGAGTGCGCCTTTATGCATTCCTATTTGTTCATCTTTGGTTGTCATATATTTTTTTTGGGAGAAATGTTTATAAATATATGTTTTTTCTTTTTTTAAATGGGTTTAGAAAAATTAGTTAATGCTATTTTGAAGCCTGTTGAGAAGTTAGCTGGAATAGTTTATGATACTGTATTTGCTACTAGTAAGATTGATGATAAAGGTGTTACTACAAATAAATATTCTGGAGGATATGCTCAGAGATTTTTTGGTGCTATTGGTGGTGCTTATAAAAGTTTGAAAGAAGTAATTATGAATTATTCTGTAAAACCTGTTGATAAATTTGTAGATTATTCTTATGCAAAAATGGATAAATATTTTTTACAGCCTTTATCAAAAACTTATGAGGCTCATCCTATTATTACAACTTTAGTTTTAAGTTATTTTGCTTTGTCGATGCTTTAGTAAAATCCTTCTGGTCCTATTGTTTTTAGAATATACTTTATTTCATTAATGGTTTCTTGTTGTTTTTTTTTATCTGACATTCTTACGAATTTAAGAAGAAGATCTACTAATTCAGTTTCATTAAGAGTTTTTAATTTAAAACCATCAGTAATAAAATAAAACTTGAAACTTTTATATTTCAATTCTTTTATTAAAATTCCTCCAACAGTTCCAATATCTTTTCCTTTTTTTGAATTAGATTCTAATGATTTAATCTGCTCAAGAATAGTTATACTTTCTTGTTTGAATTTTTTTTCAATTTCTATGAGCAATGACTCTGTAATTTCTACTTTTGCCATTTCAGCTTTGCTCTTTTTATTGCTTCATCAATAGGAATAGACTTTTCAGAGGATAATAAGAATTCTCTTAATTGTTCTTTTACTGCAAGGTTATACATTATTTTAATAATCTCTTCATAGCTATCTTTTTTTGTTCCAAAAGTGCTAATGAGTTCTTTTGTTTCTTGTGTTATTTGTATTGTAGTAATCATTCTATAGAAACTATAGATACTATAGTATATAAACTTTTTGGTTAATAATCCGGTTGTAATTCATTATGTCCAAATTGAATTAATAAATCTACTTTAACGTCTGGAATATCACAAGCCCCATAACAAGAATTTAACCATAAAAATATTGTAGCTTTAGTATGTTTTTCCAGAAATTTAACTATATTTGTTCCTTCAGGTTTTAATCCGTCTGGAAGTTGAACTAGGACTGTTTTCGCCTTTGATTTATTTATTTCATTTACAACTTTTGTTAGTTCAAGGTTATATTCCATTTTTTATTTTGAATAATTCGGTTACACTTATTTCAAAAGCACAAACTGGAAAGTCAATAGTAAAATTCTTTAAAACTTGAGGATTAATTTCTCCAATGAATCCAATTTGTGTTCCATTAATTATAACTTTTGCACATCTTCCAGAAATAAATGAATTATGTAAATATTCTTGTAATTCATATTTTAAATTTAATCCTTTTAACACAAAATCTAAGATTTGTTTTGCTTTGGTAAAATTAGCATCTTTATCTGCCAAAGCCCAAGCTAAGTTTTTAGGAGTTTGGGTTTTTGTTTCTGCTCTTTCATCTATAATAACTAGTTCTCCAACTTCATATATTTGCTGAGGATATTCTTGTGAAATATTTTTATTGAAAAATTCCAATAATGATGGCAATACCCAATTTCTTATACAAGACCATTTTGTTGAAACAGGATTTGCAATTTCTGCGCAGGGTTGTTCATCAATATTCATCAGTGAGAATAATATTTCTTTATTTGTCAATGTAAAGTTTAATAATTCTTGCGCTCCAAAACCTGGAAGAACATTTCTAATTGATTCACAGAATATTTCAAATTCTAATAATTCCCCTCGTGTTGGAATGTTTGGAATTATTGGTGTAATCTTATTAAATCCATATACTATTAATATATCTTCAATTACATCAACTGAATGCATAATGTCTTGTCTATAAGAAGGATATTCAACTTCAATACTATCTTTTGCTTTTTTGACGTTGTAAGAATATTTTTCTAGCAAATCCTTGAGATCTTTGACAGATAATTTCAATCCAGTTATTCTTTCAATTTCTGTTAATTTAACTTTCATTTTTTTAGGTGTAAAATCAGGAGTAATTAT
>CAYHOR010000066.1:0-4837 GCA_964358235.1 Candidatus Woesearchaeota archaeon | reverse complement strand
GCTAGCAGAAACTAATGAAAAACTAACTTCTTTGTCAACAGAAAATTATGTAGAAGCAAAATGGATTAACTTTGAAGAAGCACTTTCAACATTAAAATTTACTAGTTTAAAAAACACGTTAATAGAAGCAAATAATTTCTTAAAATATCATTAAAAATTATTTTTGAAATATTGAAATAGTTTCTTGTATTTCTTGAGGAATGCCTTTTATGCAATCAAGAGCTTCAACTTCAGATGCATTAACCCAGGCAAAATCTTCAAAAGAACCTTTCTCCAAAACAACATTTCCTTCTTTATATCTTGCAGCAAACTTTGCAAGTACAACAGGAATTCCATCTGGTCTGATAAATGCTACACTATTAATATAATGTAAATCATTATGAATTACTATACCTGCTTCTTCTTGTGTTTCACGTAAAAGAAGTTTTTCAATTGCATTTTCAAAATCAAGCACATCTCCATTTTTTCGTGTAGGGTTTTCTACTGGAAGATCATTCCATTCTAATTTTCCACCAGGAACACAATATTTACCAGGATGTACTTTTTCACTGGTGCTTCTCTTTAAAACCAGGCATTTTTTATCAGAATCTCTGTAAACAATAACATTTGCAACAAAGTAAAACAATTTGTTATGTTTTGCATTTCCTAAACTAATTTTTTCTGCTGACATAGAATCAAGAAAATAATTATTCTTTTTATATATTGTTATGTTTCAGTGTAAGATTAAATCTAATTAAGCTCTAGTAATAATCTCAACAACATCCCTGCTTTTCAATAAATGCTCTTTGCCAATAACTCTTTTAGTCTTGACATCAATAGCTCTAATGAAACCTTTACCAATATCAGTATGTAATTTATATGCAAAATCTAAAGCTGTACTACCACTGTCCATTAAAAAACAATCAGGCAAAACATTTCCATCTTTATCAGCTAAATTATTTCCTCCGCCAGGAAAAATAGCAATTTTCTTTAAAATATCAAATACTACAAAATCTAAAACTTCTTGTATTCCAGTCGAACCATATTTGTCAATTACATTCAATTTAATAAACTCAATAGCTTTCTTCTGTTTATCATTTAATTCACCTTTAATCACAACTTCCTTCTCGCCAGGAACATAATCTATCAAATCTTTCTTAGCAGCTTCTTTTAACGCTAACTCAGATTCAGCAGAACAAGCTACAATCTTGTAATGAGGAAACTCTTGTTTAACTCTTTCAAAATTCTTTCCACCAACATCAACTTTGTTTGCAGCAATAATCATAGGTTTAGTTCTTCTTCTTAATTCAGAAGCTAATCTTAATAAATCACTTTCTGTCCAATTAACTATTAACTCAGATAATTTTAATTTTAATATAACATCCTTGGCCATATCTTCATCCACTCTAAAAACAGATAATTGTTTTGCAATAGCAATATAGAGCTCTTTATTTTCTTGTTTTACAGTCCTGGCAAACTTATCCCAACCCTTATTAATAATTCGTAAATACCATAAATCTAATTCTGTTTCTAAAAATTTTATATCATTTATAGGATCATAACTTCCAGCTTCAACAGCTTCGCCTTTCTCGTTTGTACTCCCAGAAATATCAATTACATGAACCAATGCATCAGCCTGATTAAGATCATCTAAAAATTTGTTGCCTAATCCCAAACCTTCACTTGCACCTTTTATTAATCCTGCAACATCTAACATATCAACTGGCAAAAACCTTTTTCCTTTGATGCAATACCCCATCTTAGGATTACATTGCTTTCCAAATTCTTTGTCAACACAATCTACTTTTACATAACCTACTGCATGATTAGGTTTGATAGTAGTAAAAGGATAATTAGCAATTTCAGCTTCTGCTAATGTAGCTGCTTTAAAAAATGTACTTTTCCCGGTACTGGGTTTTCCGACGATTCCTATTAACATAAAGTTAAATATTTTTTAAGCATTTATATAATTTCCTTAATGCACCACAACATCTTTTACTTTGAGATTATACTTTTTACTTAAAACAACAACTTCTTTCTTAACTGTATTACAGTATTCTTTATAATTATTGATCATATTTTCAAAAGCATTAAATTTGTCAGGAAAATTTTTCTTAATCACAGGCATTAAACACTCTAAAACATCTTTTTTTGTATTCAACAACTCAACCCAAACATAATCACAAAAACTTAATTCTTTAAACAACCCTTCTAAATTTGTAAATTCTGGAAAAACTGGTGCAATGAAACAATAAACTTTTATTCCTTCTTTCTTTGCATCTTTCAAAACTTTTATCCTCTCCAACGGTGGAGATGCTAAAGGTTCAATTATTTTAGAAAAATTATTATCTAAAGTATTAATAGTGCATCCCAATTCAACATTCAATTGTTTTAATAAATCAAAATCTCTTCTAACTAAGGCAGATTTGGTTAAAATTTCAAAAGAATATTTATTTTTACATTTTGAATTTACAAATGTTTCTAATATTTGTCTAGTTAATTTATATTTGCCTTCAATAGGAGAATAACAATCTGTAACACTTGACATCCATATATGCCCTGGTTTATTTTTTTCTAATTCTTTCTTCAATAATTCAATACAATTAACTTTAACGTAAACAAAATCTCCCCAATCTTCTTTGATATTTTGAAATCTCTTTATAAAAGTCGCATAACAATACTTGCATCCATGTTGACAACCAGTATAAGGATTAATTACATAATCAGTAAGTTTGCTTTTAGTCATACAAGTTTTAACATTAATTTCTTTAATTAACATAAAAACTATTATAAAGTATAAATACATAAATTTATCTATACATTAACAAGGAGGCCCTAATATGAAAAAAATAATAATTGGAAGTACAATATTAACTTTAATTATGACTACATTAGTATCAGCTCAAGAAGGATGCTATGGTGGAATGTGGAGTATGATGTCAGGCTCTAGTGGATATGGTTTTGGAATGATGAGTTTAGGATGGTTAACCTATTTATTAGTCATCGGACTGATAATCGCAGCAATTTACTGGTTAATACAATCTGCAAAACATAAAAAATAAATTTTTTTATTTTATATTCTATCAAGATATTTTAAAATTTTTTTTTCACCATTAGTTTTTTCGAAAATTTCATAATTTACAATCAAAAAGTTTATATACCAAAAGATACCATTAAATAGCATGAACACACAAATAAATTTAAGACTCCCTGAAAAAATGTTAATAACAGCTCAAATATATTCCAAAGAAAATGGTTATAGTACTATTCAAGAATTTATTAAAGAAACTTTAAGAGAAAAATTATTTGAAGATAATACAATAACAAAAAAAGAATTAGTCTTAGTAAAAAAACTCCTTGAAGCATCAGAAAGTAAAAATCTATTCAAAACAGAAGAAGAACTTTTTAGGAAAATAAGGAGAAAATAATTATGGAGTACATTCTCCAGCCAACAGAATTCTTTTTAGAACAATTAGATGAACTCAGTAATGAATCATGTAAACTTATAGAAGAAAAGCTAAATATGCTAAAAATTAATCCCTATAGATTCAAAAGAATTGAAGGATATAAATTATGTTTATTTAGAATAAGATTTGAAGATAATAGAAAAGAAAAAAGAGTTATTTACTTTGTAGACAAACCATATGTTAAAATATTATGCATACTTGATAGAGACAAAGAATACAAAGATTTGAAAAAATATCTACAGAAATTTTGTTTTTAATAGATTTTTTATTCAGAATATTTTTTTATAAAATCACTCTGTCAAATGTTCGCTGACACCATCAATAACTGCTCGCCACTTCGTGGACGCTTCGCTCTCGCTATAGATTGGTGGAATTAACGATTAAATTTATTCAAGATAATTTATAACTCTATTTTCTTTTAATTTTCCAAAAGTGGTATCATTATATCTTCTTGTATAATCTAATCCACGATCCATAAAATCAGAATCACATTCATTTCCTTTGACATATTCAGTAATACAACGTGAAAGACTAACTCTCTGTCTTAGATCACCACTTAATTTCCAATTCCAAAAACTATTATGCAATATTTTACATTCTTTAAGAGATTCAAAATGACCATATTCATTAAAACCAAAACAACCAGAACTATCTTCAGAATCAAAAGCTAGTAAAGGAACACACTTAAAATGATTAGTAGCAAATTCTAAAATTTTATCTAAAGCACTCTTAAAAGAACTACTATTTTTATCTTCAACTGCTAACATTCTATCAGCAAGATCAGGAGTGATCGCACATCTAAGTAAAGCAGAATAATCTCTAAGATTAGGACCATATGTACCAATTATTTCACCAAAGTCATCACAAATTAAAATAAAATTATACCCAGATAAATGTTTTTTTCCTACAGAAACAACTTGAATTTTTCCATCTTTCTCAGGTAAAAAAACAATTTGTTCATATTGAATATACTCTGAAGACCCACCTTTTTCACTTCCAGCACCATGCCAACTGTAAGCCGGAATTCCACAATTTGATTCTCTATCCACAACTCTGCCAGGATTTTCTTCAACAAGAATATCTAAAACATGATGTAAAATTTCTCTAGCAGTATTAGGATACTATCCATCTTTAGTTAATTTATGTCTATACATAATTCTCAAAACAGTAAAATCATTAAAAAGCATTTAGAAACTCTATAATAGATTTAATAAATTATACCAAAACATATTAAATTAACCTTGGACACGGCAAACACTCGCGCCAGCTTTATATACCTTGTAATCTGTAAACCTAAATATTACTCAGAAGCTATCTCAGGGATAAATCCCTGAGCGTTACGCTTCTGAAATATTCATTATCTCTAAACTCTATCTCTTGATTTCATAGTT
>CAYHOR010000065.1:0-4867 GCA_964358235.1 Candidatus Woesearchaeota archaeon | reverse complement strand
AAATAATCTTGATCAACTCCATCAACAGGAATTTCAAAACCACCAGTATATCTTACATTTCCAATATTTGTTATGTAAAGTATTTCATCAATAATATTATAATCTAATGCTTGAACTTCACCAACTGTTAAAGTGTCTTCAGTTGTAACAGATTTATCTTCAGTTTCATAGTAAGCTTTAACAACCCATTTACCTGGTGAAGCAAATTGAGGAATTTGGTAAGTTACACTTTCTTGTGAAACCAAATCTCTTTGTGAGACTAATTTATTTTTTGAATCATAAACTTCTAATACGACTGAGTCGTCCATTATATCACCAGCTTGGTCATATAAAGTTGATGTAATTGTTAAAGAATCTTGAGGATTCAATGTTCCATTTGAAATAGAAATATCTATTTTTGTAGCTAAAGGTAGAACATCAATAACTGTTGATGCTGAACCTTTATTTCCATAAGTATCTTCAACAGAAACTGATACAGTATGTTGACCAGATTTTATATCAGAAGATATTTGAATATCTTGAGTATATTTACTGTCAGCCAATGAAGTGCTTTGAGTAGTTGCATCCAGACTAACTTGGACATTTGCTGCAGAAACAGATCCTTGAAGTGAAGTTGTAACATCACCATAAACATTCATAAAATCTCCGGGAGAATATGATAATGAGTTAGTGTTTAATGTAACATCCAAATCATCTAAAACTGTAAATGATTCAACAGATTGAAATTCTTCTTCATTACCATAACTATCTCTAGCAAAAACAATCAAATAATATTTCCCTTCTGTTCCTGAGGTAAATTGATAACTATAAGTAAATACACCTGCAGTTACATCAACAAAGTCCATAAGATATTCTTGGTTATCGTGACTAAAATAAATTTCAGCAGTACCTTCTAATGGTTCACCATTTTTCTTGTAAATACTACCAGTTAATGTAACTGTATCGCCTAATTGCAATTGAGATTTATCAGCACTGAAAGTTCCTTCCAAACCAGAATCAATTAGGAATGAAGAAGATGAAGCAGTTTCTATCAAATAATCATTAGAATCGTAAAGATCTACTTTTAATTTACATGAACCACCCATAGATGAACTAGCTGTAATTGTTGGCAATGATAATTGTGCAAATGAAATTGTTTCACCAGAATTTAATGATAAAGATTTACTTGGAAGGTTATAAGTCTTTGAACTACAGATCAGCGCGAATTTCAAATAACCTGAAAATTCTTCGGATCTACCGACTGAACCTGAGATATCAATTGTATCTCCAATGTTGAATTCCGTCCTCGTTGGACCTGTGACGCTTAGTGTTGCAGAAACTGCTGGTAACAATAGCAATAAAACTAATAAGACAAATATACCTCTTTTCATAAGGATTCTAAAGACTATAGGGTATTTAAATTTTGCTGTGATTTGAAAATATTGTTTTGTCCAAAGAAAGGTTTAAATATATTGCAAATAATTTTTTTTATATGGCAGAAGCAAACGTAGATAAAATAAGACATAGTGCAGCACATTTATTGGCACAAGCTGTCAAACAATTATATCCTGATGTAAAGTTAGGAATTGGACCAGTCATTGAGAATGGTTTTTATTATGATTTTCTAAAAGAAGTGGCTTTTATACCTGAAGATTTAAAGAAAATCGAAAAAAGGATGAAAGAGTTAGTAAAAAAAGGAATCAAAATTGATAAAGTTGAACTAAACAAGAATGAAATTAATGATTTATTAAAAAATGAAAAATTGAAGAAAGAATTATATGATGAGCTTGAAGAAAAAGGCGAGACTGCAACATGGTATAAGCAAGAAGATTTTGTAGATTTGTGCCGTGGACCACATGTTGAAAACACCAAAGAATTGAAAAATTTTGCATTGACTAAAGCTTCTGGTGCATATTGGAAAGGTAATTCTGAAAATATTCAATTACAAAGAATATATGGAGTTGCTTTTGAAACTGAAGAAGAATTGAAAGCACATTTACAGACGCTAGAAGATGCTGAAAAGTATAATCATAGTAAAATTGGCGAAGAAATGGAATTATTTACAATGTTTGAATTAGTAGGTAAAGGATTACCAATTTGGTTGCCAAAAGGTGAAATATTAAGACAAGAGATAGAAAAATTAGCAATTGAAACTGAAGATAAAGCTGGTTATGTAAGAGTTTCTACTCCATTATTAGCTAAAAAAGAATTGTTTGTGAAATCTGGACATTTACCTCACTATGCTGATAGTATGTATCCACCTATGAAATTAGATGATGGTGAATATTATCTTAAGGCTATGAATTGTCCTATTCATCATTTGATTTTCTCAAAAAAAATTAGAAGTTATCGAGAATTACCATTAAGAATTGGAGAATATGGCATTGTTCATAGAAATGAATTATCTGGAACATTAAATGGATTGATTAGAGTAAGAGCAATGAAACAAAATGATGCACATGTATATTGTACACAAGAACAAATTGAACAAGAAATTGAAGCAGTATTAAGCATGATTAAAGATTATTATGAATTGTTTGGATTACAAAATTATTCTTTTAGATTGTCTTTATGGGATCCTTCAAATAAAGAAAAATATATTGATGAACCTGAAAATTGGGAGCATTCAGAAGAAGTATTAAGAAAAGTTTTAGTAAGGTTAGGTTTAAAGTTCGACGAAGCTAAAAATGAAGCTGCATTTTATGGGCCAAAGATTGATATTCAATTAAAAAATATTTATGGAAAAGAAGATACTATGTCTACTGTTCAATTAGATTTTGCAGCTAAAAAAAGATTTAATTTACATTATGATGATGCTGAAGGAAAACAAAATCAAGAAGTGTTTGTAATACATAGAGCACCATTAAGCACAAATGAGAGATTTATTGCATTTTTGATTGAACATTATAGAGGGAAATTTCCATTATGGTTAAATCCAGTTCAAGTAAAAGTTTTAACAGTAACTGAGAAAAACAATGAATTCGCTGAAAAAATTGTTAATGAAATGAAACAAAAAGGAATTAGAGTTGAAATCAATGAGAAAAATGAATCCATTGGAAAAAAGGTTAGAAGTGCTATTCTTGAAAGAGTAAATTATACTATTACTATTGGCGACAGAGAGGAAGAAGAAAAAACTTTAGCCGTTAGAGATAGAGAAGGAAAAGTTGAACATTTTCAAGTAGAATATTTTGTAAGTAAATTATTAGATGAGATTAAGAAAAAATGTTAGAAGAATTAAAAAAGACTGTTAAAGAGATAGGTTTGTTCAAAGATAGATACTTGGTTTCTTGTTTTATGATGAATAATGAATGGAGAGTTGACTATTACTCGCCTAAAGAACATGTAATTTATACTTATTTTAAAGTTGATAATAAATTAAAAGAACAAAAAGATGAAATTTTCCAGAAAGAAAAGAAATTATTAGAAAAATTAGATTTAGAAAAAGTAAAAATACATTATTTAGAAGCTTTAGAAAAAGTTGAAGTTGAATCTGACAAGTATATAATTATATTACAAGTAATTGACAATGAAGTTGTATGGAATGTTACTATTTTAACAACAGAATTTAGAATTTACAATGCTAAAATCAGTGCTGAGACTGGTAAGAAACTTTCTGAAGAAGAATGTAATATGTTAGACTTTAAGAAAGGTTTAGGAACTAGTTAGATTTCTAGAACTTTAGTTTTACTAGTTTTTCCTAGAACAATTCTTGCATCTTTTTTAAAATATTTCTTTGCAAGTTTTAGTAATTCCAGATTAGCTTTGTTATTCTCTGGAGGAGATTTCAAAAAAGCAATAAATTTTTCATCTTTCAAAATAATTTCAGATTTACCAGATTGAGGTTTTACTTTAATCTCTATCCTCATTCTATTAATCCGCCAAATTTAACTGGAATGGTTTCAGAAGAAATTTTATCATTATCATAAAATATTTCTGCTTTTAGAGAATATTCTTTTAGTTCATTAGTAGTAGGTAATGTAATTGTTACTTCTTGAGATTCTTTTGAATTAATACTAAAATCAGTACTAGGCTCTATGGTTACTGAATCTAATATTTGATTATCTCCTTCATATCTTAACAAAATAATTGTCTTTACAAATGCAGGTTTATTACCTTCATTATATATGAAAAATGAAAAAGAGATATCTTTTGAAGAATCTAATGAGCTGAGTTTTGTTGGAAAATTTTGAATAGTTAAAATTGAATCTTGTTGATAATAATGGTCGTAATAAAAGTTTGCAATTACAATAATAAATAATATTGAAGCAGTTATTTTAGTCCAAGTTTTCCAATTCATTATTTAATTGAATGATTAGAGTTATATAAATTTATTGTGTCAATAGTGATTTTATTCTCAAAGGAATAAGAATAGGAAATTGAATATATTTGATGTTCCATGAATCAAGATATACTTTCATTCTTTCGGAGGTTTCAATAGGTGATAATAAAATAGAATCTGAAAATTTAATAGATTTTAATTCTTTTAATATTCCTTCTTGTTCTTTGTTTCTCCCGTAAAGACTATAGTAAAATCTCATTCTTTGTGACTTTGTTAAACCTTTAAGATCATATCTAAATAAATAAAAATTAATATAACCCAAACCTTCAGATAAAAATTTATCATAAACCAAGCTATAACCGTCAGAAATAATACCTTCTGAAGCAATATAGGATCCTTCAATTAGCTTAAAATAAGTAAGATCTAAAATTTGTACTTCAAAACCTTCTTTTCTAAATTCTTTCTTTAATTCATAACTTGTTTCAATATTGGATTTATTTTTATAAATAACAGCAATATCAATATCATTAGGTTTTTCTTTATTTCTTACTGAAGAGCCAAATATAATTATGTCTAATATTTCTTCAGAATTTTTTTTGAAAAAACTCT